>CAZGZM010000283.1:0-3152 GCA_964529955.1 uncultured Thermotogaceae bacterium | reverse complement strand
CTATCTATTTCAATATAACCAGATGAAGGTTTATCCAGAGCACCTATCATATTCAGAAGTGTGCTTTTGCCGCTTCCTGATTGACCAATGATGGCACAAAAGGTTTTTTGATCGATTTCTATATTCACATCCTTTAATGCATGAGTTTTTACTTCTTCTCCATAAACTTTATTAAGATCAAATGTTTTTATAACTGTTTTATTCTTCTCGTTATCCATTTTTTATCACCTCCACTGGGTCTAATTTAGATGCTTTTCTTGATGGAATTACAGAAGCTACTGATGCTGAAGTAGTAGCAATGACAATTGATAGGACAAGGAACAATGGATCAAATGATATAGGAATTACTGAAGAACCATCCGGATTTGTAACGAATGTAGTGAAGGAAAAGAGTAAACCCACACCAAGAATTACACCCAGAATTGATCCCACTAATCCTAAAAGTAAACCCTGAAATAAAAATATCTGGAAAGATTTTCTTGAATCGAGACCCATAGCTTTTAAAATTCCTACCTGTCTATATTTATTCATAACGCTAATCGCTAAAATACTTGAAATAGTAATTGCCAATGAAGCTATAACAAAGACCTGAATGAGCAAACTGGAAACAGTCTGACCATTTAAAGCGCTCAACAATTCTTCGTTTTGATCTTTCCAGTTTTCAACAATTATATTTTCATTATCCAGATTTAAATTAGCTGCAATTTCATCTGCTTTAAAAACTTCATCAACCTGCATTTCTATTTTTGAAATAACTCCAGATTTTCCTGTAGCCTTTCTAACTGCTCCGATATTTGAAATTATCCATGAACCATTAAGAGCAGCGTTCTTTAAATCGAATATTCCTGATATTGTTAAATCTCTATTTACGAATACAAGGGGAGGCACAGCTATCTGAAATTTATCTTCGGGTTTAAGATCGTATCTTTCAGCAAGATCTTTTCCTATTAAAATTTCATCTTCAGTTGTTGGTAAATCTCCTTCAACCAATTTTTCTTTGAATCCATAAATTCCTTCAGATTTCTCAAGATCAAAACCTCTAAAGAAAACAGATATTTGTGATCCGCCTAAATTAGCAAAGGAAGGAACTTCAAGAACGTAAGAAACGTTTTTTACCTCATCATTATTCTCGAGTGCCTGCATTATTTCTTCATAATTAAATATATATCCTCCAACTTCCTTTGGAACAACTGTAATTTGTGAGGAATTTCCAACTGTGGTTTCTACAAGACTTTCTTGAAGACCTGTGATCAAAAGACCTATGAAGATTTGAACTGTTACTCCAACAGCTATGCCAATTATTATTAATAGAGTTTGTTTTTTAGATTCCTTTAAAAAACGCCAGGCAATTTGAAGTGCTAATCCCATTAATCATCAGCTCCTTCATTTAGTATTTTATTCAAATCCATAATTTCTACATTTTTAAAATTCTTCAGTCTTTCTATATCTCCTCTAATACCCTGACCACCAACATAAATTTTTAAATCTGGGAATGCTTCACATATTCCATCAATTATTTTCATAACAAATATAAAGTTGTATTTTGTAGTTACACTTAAAGCTAAAAAATCTGGTTTTTCATATTTTACAGCTTCAATAAGAGTATCTAGGGGTAAGGTGTTCCCGGCATAAACAGCATTATATCCAGATAATTCGAAGTAATCACTTACTATTCTGGCACCTAGATCATGTTTTTCTTCAGCAGGGCTTGCAATTAAAACTTTTTTATTTTTTCTTTCTTTTTTTGAAGCAAGTTTGATTACATAAGGATATGAACACTCAACAAGTGTTCTTAAAATAGAACTTCTTACGTGTTCCTGCCAGATGCTCAACCTATTTTCTTCAAATTCTTCATGCCAATTAGAAATAGAATCTATTATATAACTTTTATATATCTCTAAAAGATTTTCGCTATTATCCTCCAACTCATTTGTATATAATTCAACGCACTTCTCTTTGTTTTCATTCTTTAAATAATTTTTAAAATTATCAATATTTTTTTTCTTTTCCAAAATAGCCACCTCCTGCTTTTTTGTATTTTATATTTTATATTTTATATTTTTATTTATTTAAAATCAATAAAAATAACTAATTTTTTTTTGTATTTTCTGGAATGAAAGGTGTAAAGTCTACAGATACTATTAAATTTTTCTTTTTTTATAAATCTAATTTACTAATTGTTTAATATAATTATACAATATATTTATAACAATTGAATAATTTTTAATATTTATAAAAAAAAGATCTGCCCTTTTAAGAGCAGATCCATTATCTTAATTTATGAAATAAATATTTTTACATAAAGAATGGTTGATTTGGAAACAATGATCCGAAAACGAGGGAAACAACAGACATCAATTTAATTAAAATATCCATTGATGGTCCAACTGTATCCTTCAATGGATCACCAACCGTATCACCAATAACAGCTGCTGCATGAGTTGGAGTACCCTTTCCACCTTCGTTTCCTGCTTCTATATATTTCTTTGCATTATCCCAAGCGCCACCAGAGTTTGCAGAGAATATAGCGATCATAACGGCACTTGAAAGTCCTCCAAGGAGCAATCCCGCTACTGCGGATTTTCCAAACAGGAATCCAATTATAAATGGAGTTGCGATTGCAATGATTCCAGGAGGTAGCATCTTACTTATAGCACCCTTAGTTGTGATCTCGATACATCTTATATGATCGGGTTCTTCAGAGCCGTCTAAGATTCCAGGTTTTTCTCTAAACTGTCTTCTAATTTCAGTAATCATCAAATCTGCTGTATCAGCAACACCTCTTATGAGGAGTGATGTGAAGAAGAATGGTAACATTCCCCCGATTAATACACCAATTATTGTAAAGGGTTCAACCAGATTGATAATAGGGTTGTTAACTACTTCTGCTGATGTTGCTGCAGCTCCCCAAATATAGGATACGATAAGACCCAATGCTGCAAAAGCAGCTGAACCAATAGCGAATCCCTTACCAATTGCTGCTGTTGTATTACCAACTGAATCAAGTTTATCTGTTATTTTTCTGACCTTTGGATCAAGAGCAGCCATTTCAGCAATTCCACCAGCGTTGTCGGAAATTGGGCCATATGAATCAACCGTAACGATATATCCGACGAATGATAGCATACCTAATGCAGCAATAGCGATTCCAT
>CAZGZM010000282.1:0-3163 GCA_964529955.1 uncultured Thermotogaceae bacterium | reverse complement strand
CAATATTAACGGGAACAAGATTCAAAAGATTGGGTCCCACAAGGAATCCTATAAACCCAGCAATAATTGAATTAGGAATTAAATACCTTCTTAAAATGGGAACAAATCTTTTTATCAAAACCGCAGCTGCGAAAAACATAAGAACATAAATAACATCATCAATAGCTGACCAATACATAAAAAAACACCCCCCAGATGTTTAATTATACTTCATATAACAAAAATAATCTTTAATTGTTATTATCGGATAATCAAGATAATGTTTTTTTAAAAACACTATAAAAATACAGTATTTATTGTGGTAAATTATACTATGGGGGTGAAATGATGAAAGATTTATTTAAACCATTTGAAGAGGACTACAGGATATACAGGGGGATGTTGAAGCATTATCCAGTTGAAATAATACCGGAAGACAAAGAATCGGATCAGAACTTGGGCAAATCGCATGAACCACTTGAAAAACCATACAATGAAAACGATGAGCTGGTTAAACTACCTAACCCAAAAGAAGCAGAACTGAAAAAAACAAACTTCTTTAAAATAATCGAAGAAAGAAGAAGCAGAAGAGTTTTCGAAAAAAGTCAGATAAGCCTGAAGGAACTATCATTCTTACTCTGGGCAACACAGGGAGTAAAACAGAAAATAAAGGTTAAAAATGGAGAAACCTCATTTCGAACAGTACCATCAGCAGGTTCAAGACATCCATTCGAAACATATTTATATATAAAAAACGTTGAATCACAGGAAAAGGGATTATATAGATACCTACCTTTCGAACACTCACTTTTGCAAATAAAAACAGGAGACTTCGAAAAGGAAATGATAGAGGGCACATACGGCCAAACATTCTGCGGAAAAGCACCTGTGACATTTATATGGAGCTGCATACCCTATAGAACAGAATGGAGATACGGATACATATCTCATAAACCCATACTAATCGATGCAGGACATCTATGCCAGAATCTCTATCTCGCATGTGAAGCAACACGATTGGGAACTTGTGCAGTAGCAGCGTATGACCAGAAAAAAATGGACGCATTCCTCGAAATAGACGGATTCGATGAAATGACAGTCTATGTCTCACCAGTGGGGAAAGTGAAAGAGTAGAAAAGAAAGTTAATAGAGAACGGAGAATTGTGAACGGAAAAACATAGCATATAGTGTTGTGAGATTTGTGATTGGTGAATAGACAAAGCAAAAAAAATTTTAAAAAATATAATCTGAAGAATATCTGGGACATATGTTTACATGTGTCCCCCTTATTTACTCAGAGCGAGCGGGTGTAGAAACTCTTTTGTTATCTATTATTTGTTTTCTATTCTCATTCTCTTTTATTCTTCGACCGAGAAAAATCCTTTTGAATCATCGATGCAACTACGATTATTCAGGATTTTCGAAGGCAGTCTTAACCTTATACAATTGTTTTATCTGATTAAAAAATATTTTTTAAATTTACTTTTTTATTCCTTATACAACTGCTGGACTAATGTTCAACCACTGCCAGTCCATAGTTCAACTATCGTTAGAATGGCTTATATAGGGTGTAATGGATAAAATAAAATGGTCTGTCCCCTTTATTCCCATGAAATTCAGGACTGTCAATCTCTTCAAAAATGACTGTCCCTATTTATATCATTAATCTGTTTTATTTTAATAAACACCAGCTGCATTGATAACAATTTTTCATCTAAAGGTTTGATTTTTTGTGATGATAGAGAATATTTCATTTGTTTTTTTTGGACTGCTTAATGATTTCCTGGGCTGAATGCCAGCCGGTTAACATGGCTATGGGGACACCTGCAGGCGCATATGCCCATTGACCTGCTTGAAAAATATTAGGAATATTTGTTAGAGCGGATTTTGGCATATCTTTCAATTTATTATAAACAGGTGCTTCAGTTTCAAAAGACCAACCCACGATTGATCCTTCAGAGCTACCGACAATCTTATTTATAGTTTTAGGAGTAGCAGAAATTTTAAAAAGAATGTCATCCTTAAAATCCTTAAAGAATGATTCAGAAAATATTCCGATAATTCGTTTTTCCATTTCTCTTTTAAACTCATCAAGCCAGCCTGCTTCATCAATTTTTTCAATAATCTCATAATCAAAAATACAACTTATCATTAATCCTGTCTTTCCTTCAGGTGCGAGAGTAGGATCTCTTAAAACAGGAATGGATACCTCGAAAGTATTAAAATTACAAAAATCGTCTAACCAGGTTAATACTTCTTCCTTTGATTTTTTATTAAAGTTCTCCAAAAGACTTTCCTTTAAACCTCGATTTATATCTCCCAATCCCTTTTTGGATGGAGTGTAGAAAAAATGTTCTCCACCTCTTTCTTGGAAATAAGAAGGAGGACGGTTGATAGCAATAGACATAGCAAAGCTGGATTCTGCTGCTTTGGCAGAAAGAACACGTTCTTTCTGGGCTTTAGTCTTTTCAATAACTGTGCTGTCTAAACCTGTCGGATTAATATTTCTATACAGTGTTTTCAAGTCTCCTGCCCATATCAAGTGATCATAATCGTATTGATTGCCTTCTAAATCTACAACCTTTGATTCTGATGGTATGATTTCTTGAATTTTCGTGTTGAATTTAAATTTTCCGCCTTCTTTTAAGATTTTTTCATGCAAAAGATTTGGCAAAGTAATAGTTCCACCCTTTGGATAAAAATAATCTAGCCAAACATAAAAATACCCGAGCGCAAAATAGGTGGGTGTTTTTCTGAAAAAAAACTGGGTCAAGATATCTATTAAGGATTGATTGTCTGTTAAGCGATTAAGAAATTCTTCCATTGGCATGTCGAACTGATTGAATTTTCTTAAAACATAAAGTAGTTTGAATGTCCAGGGAAGTAATTTTGTTACCAGAAATTTCTTATCACTCTTGTAATCTACAAAATAAGGGTTATCAAACGCATACAATACTTCTGTGTATCCAGAGAGCTTACAGATACTAGACATTATTTTTTCTATATCCTCAGTATTTTCCGGGTACAGCTTGCTTAAAATACATTTATAGTCTTCTATGGAATCCATCGTATCGATTCGGAATATTTGATCTTCAATGGCGAGTGAAATCTTATTGTCTAATGTTTCCCAATCAATTCCCAAATCTTTTAGTATAGGTTTTACCATTCCTGAATTTACAAAAGC
>CAZGZM010000281.1:0-3182 GCA_964529955.1 uncultured Thermotogaceae bacterium | reverse complement strand
CTAATATTGGCTCAAATGAAAGTTTTATTTCATTCCCTGCTCCTATTGTACCACTATTTACATTTTTTGTTACTACTTTTTTATAAAATTCAAGTACCTTTTTATTTGAAATCTCGTAATTCCATGTATATCCTGTAGTAGCATTTTCATATAATTCAATATAGGCAAGTTGGTCCTTAGTAATTTCTGTACGAGATTCCTCTATGGAAATTGCATCTACAACCTCAAGTTCATATACAATCGACGTAGCGGAAGTATCTTCCCATGATCTTGCATAGCTGAAAGTAACTTTATAATTTCCGCTTTTTTTAGCTGAAATCTCATAAATGGCTTTATTAGGAGCACCCAAAAGATTTGAATTTCCTTTAATAACCTTTTTATCAATAACTAGATTTCCATCAGAATCCTCAACTTCGTAAGTCCAGGAATAACCTGTGGAAGGATTCTCCTCGAGTTCAATCTTTCCAACTTCATTTACACTTAAAGTATTTTGACCCACATTAAGATTTGCAGAATCAAAGGCCTTTAAATTGAAAACTTTGAAGTCAATTGCAGTTTTTGGATCTTCCCATGGTCTATACAGTGAGAAAATAATTATTGCATCTCCAGCATCTGCAACCTCAAATGTCCACTCCTTAAAATAAGGGGCTCCACTCATTTGTTCCTGCCCGGTTTTTCCCTGGTTTGGATTTATGACGTTTTCATCAACGAGTTTCAATATATCTGGATTTGAAATTGTATAATTCCAGACAAATCCTGTTGAGCCATTTTCCTCTAATTTAATTATTATTTTTTCTCCAACTCCAACATTATTCGTTACCGATTGAAGTAATACCTCTTCTGCACCAAAAGCGCAACCAAAAAACATTAACATAACTGATGTTATAAGAATTATCTTTTTCATCTTTACACCTCCCATTTATAGTATGACATAAAAATATCTTTTTAAGTTTATGTAAATAAACTAAATTCAAAATCAATAATTAGCGATTATAGCTGTTTTTTAGTGAATAGAGACGATTAATAAAGATTATGCACATTTTTCATAGATCTCATATATAATATAAATAAGATTAAAATTTGTAGGAGGCTTTGTATGAGATTTATTCAGAACGCACGTGTTACACCAAAACTTTCTGAAGAACTTAAACCCCTTGAGGAATTAGCTTATAATTTCTGGTGGACCTGGAACTATGAATTACAGGATTTGTTTAAAAGAATTAACCACGATCTATGGTATCAGTTGGGTAGATCCCCGGTAAAATTAATTAGAAGAGTAAAACAGAAAAGAATAAATGAACTTTCAAATGATAAAGATTTTTTAGCAGAACTCAATAGAATATATAAAAAATATAGAGATTATATGGAAAGTGATAAAACCTGGCTTAACAAAAAATATCCTGAAGCTACAAAAAAAACAATCGCTTATTTTTGTATGGAATACGGAATTCACGAATCATTTCCAATTTACTCAGGAGGATTAGGTGTACTTGCAGGTGATCATTTAAAGACAGTTAGCGATATGGGGCTGAATTTTGTTGCAGTAGGATTACTCTACAAAAAAGGATATTTCAAACAGAGTATAGATAAAAGCGGATGGCAGCAGAATTATTTTGAAGATTATGATTTTAATGATTTCCCAATAAAACCTGCAAAAAATAAAACCGGAGATGAAGTATTTATAGTTGTAAACCTTGAAAATAAAAAAATATGGGCAAAGGTCTGGCAGGTAATGGTAGGAAGAACCAGACTCTTTCTCTTAGATACTGATATATCTCAAAATGAACCAGAAGATAGAATGATAACCGAAAATCTATATGGTGGAAATAGGGAAATGAGAATAAAGCAGGAAATTCTTCTTGGAATTGGTGGCGTAAGAGCTCTAAGACAATTGGACATTTCTCCCACAGTCTGGCACATGAATGAAGGGCATGCTGCTTTTCTTGCTTTAGAAAGAATCAGAGAAAATGTAGAAAAGAAGCAATTTGATTTCAAAAAGGCAATTGAAGCAGTAAAATCCAATAATATTTTCACAACTCATACACCTGTACCTGCAGGTAACGATACATTCGTTCTCAGTTTAATAGATAAATATTTCGGGGAATATTTTGCGAAATTAAGAATTTCGAGAAATGATTTCATGAACCTCGGTCTTGAAAAGATGGAAGATGGCTATGAACAATTCAACATGACAATACTCGCTCTGAATACCTCAGCCCAGGCAAACGGGGTTAGTGAACTTCATGGTAAGGTTTCAAGAAAAATGTGGCAGAAGAATTACCTTGATCTACCTATGGTTGAAGTCCCCGTAGGGCATGTTACAAATGGTGTTCATATTTGGACATGGGTATATCATGAAATGCAGGCTTTATTTGATAAGTATTTTCCGCAAAATTGGAGAGAAAATCTTCTTGAAAAGGAAACCTGGGATGCTGTTGATTTAATTCCAGATGAAGAACTTTGGGAATATCATTTGAAGCTTAAAAGGAGACTCATAGACTTCCTGCACGGAAGAGTTCACAGGCAGCGAATGAGATTGGGAGAAACGATTGAAGATATCATGGAAGTAGAGGACATTTTCGATGAGGATACACTGACAATAGGGTTTGCAAGAAGATTCGCAACTTATAAAAGAGCAGCTTTAATATTCAAGGATCTTATGAGAATAAAAAGAATCGTTGGAAATCCTGAAAAACCTGTTCAGCTAATATTTGCCGGAAAAGCTCATCCAGCTGACAACCCTGGAAAGGAATTAATAAGAAAAATATATGAACTATCAAGAAGTGAAGACTTTAAAACAAAAATAGTTTTTGTTGAAAATTATGATATGAATATAGCAAGGCACATGGTGCAGGGAGTAGATGTATGGTTAAACAATCCAAGAAGACCCCACGAAGCCAGCGGAACCAGTGGAGAAAAAGCTGGAATGAACGGAACAATCAATTTCAGTGCTCTTGATGGCTGGTGGGTAGAAGGATTCAATGGCGAAAATGGCTGGGCTATAGGCGATAACAGAAATTATGATGATAACGAACTTCAAGATAGAATTGATAGTGTTTCTATTTACAGTCAGCTTGAAAAGGATATTGTCCCTCTTTATTATTCTAGAGCAGAAGACAACATTCCTAAATTATGGGTTCAGAAAATGAAAGAATCAATAAAATCCGTTGGATATAATTTCA
>CAZGZM010000280.1:0-3229 GCA_964529955.1 uncultured Thermotogaceae bacterium | reverse complement strand
TGATAAGTACAATTTGTGAATTTAGAGAAGTTTTTAACTGCATTTTTGAATAACAAAGTGCTCCCAGCAAGAGCTCCGTTATCTAATACAGCTTTTCCGTCCTTAACAAAGACATCTAAGCCACCAAGTTCATATTTGCCGTTAGGCATTCCAGCCGCAGCCATTGAATCTGTAATTAAGAATATTCTATCAGCGCCCTTTATTCTATAAATTAAATTTACAAATTCGGGCGATGAATGGATTCCATCTACAATCATTTCCAGTGAAAAATCGAAATACAACCCTGATCCAGTTCCACCAATTTCTCTATGGTGCAGAGGAGTTAAAGCATTAGGAAAATGAGTTATTTTCTTTATTCCCAGATCAAATGCTGCTATCATATCTTCAAATCCTGCAGCTGTATGGCCTATTGAGATTTCAATATTATTCTCTGAACATTCCTTATATAAATTTTTAAATCCAGCAATTTCAGGAGCTGCAGTAATAAGTTTAACAGGTTTTCGCAATATTTTAGATAGATTTTTTCCCTCTGAAGGAAAAATGAATTCACCGTTTTGAGCTCCCTTTTTTATTGGATTTACAAAGGGACCTTCTAAGTGTAATCCAGCAATTGATAAAGGAAGCTCCTGTGTTTTATCAATTATTTCTTCTATTGTTTCCATTGAAGCAGAAACAGTAGTAGGAAGAAAAGTGGTAACTCCCTGTTCGAAATTATTTTTTGCCCATTTTTCATAATCTTCATATTTTGCATACATAGTATCAATTCCCTTTTGAGCATGAGTATGAAGATCAACAAAACCAGGCATTAAGATATATTTTGGAGAGCATTCTCTTTTAATTATTTTTACAATTTTCCCATTTTCAACTTCTACATTACCAGTATAAGCCCCTTGAAGAGGGTCAACAAATAAAACTTCCCTAAATATCATATTATCACCGTCTTTGAAAGATTTTTTGGAGAATCGGGATTTAATCCCTTTGAAATTGCTTTTTTATATCCTAAAAGGAGAACAGGAATTATTCTCAACGGAATATTGTTCTTTTCATTTTTTTTGATATCAATGTCTCCTTTAGGTCCAACAACTATAACCCTTGCATTGTATTCTCTTAATTCCTTTACTAAATCATCTTCATATTTCGTTCCCTTTGATTGTATTAAAACTAATGTATTATCTGTTAAAGTTGATTTGGGCCCATGTCTGTATTCAAGGGGTTCAAAGTATTCGACTGATTCAAGGGCCATTTCCTGTAGTTTCAAAGATCCTTCTTTAGCTAAACCAAATAATTCGTTAAATCCTAAAAATACAAAATGATTGATTTTTTCCAGCTCAATTTTATTGATTACTACTTCTGATTGTTTTAATATCCTTTCTGACTCATTAAATAAATAATCATTTTCTGCTTGACCTAAAAGAAAATTTAAAATAACAGCGAATGAACCAGTCATAACAACACTTTCTTCATACGCATGGTCAAATAAGTAACTTTCATTGCAATTTTTAATTATTGAACTATCTCTTTGGCATGTAATTTCGATACAATGAAAAACAGCTTTTTTAAGGGATATTTCATCCTGAACAGTCTCAGATGATTCTCCCGTCCTGGAAATAAAGATTAAAATATCTTTTTTATTATCAAATATCTTTGAAATATCTGTTGAAATAATGCTGCCTGCAGAATAAACATGGCTTTCTAATCCATTTTCATTTAGAAACATTGATGTGATTAATCCCAAATTATAAGATGAACCACAACCTATGAAAATATATCTTTTGTTTGGTGAGTAGGTCATTTTCATCACTTTTGATGTTTTAAATAATTCAGGAATTCTAAGTATTTCCCTCTTTGTTTTACTCAAAAATTCACTTCCTTTGGTTTGTTTGTGGAGAAATTCTTCATTATGAAGGAGAAAATCTCCATTAAATAATCTATTCATTAGTAATAATAGCATTGAAAAATATATATTTCAAATACTTAAATGATAGCAAAATTAATAAAATAGCCCATAATAAGAAATAATAGGCTTTAATCATATGTAATCCCGTATAAATAAAGTTGGAGAAATTCTCCAAATAATGGTAACATTTTCCATAACGGAAAAAACGGAGGAGAATATATGTATTTAAGAAATCAATTTTATGAAAAAGTATTAAATATGATGAAAGTGGTAAAGGATAATGAAGAATCAAAGATAGAAGAAGCTGGAAAACTAGTTGGAAAAGTTATTTCTGAAGGGAATGTTGTACATATTTTTGGTTCAGGACATTCGGATATGCTTGCAAAGGAAGTATTCCAAAGAGCAGGAAGCTTAGCATGTATAAACCGAATATTTGATCCATCTGATGGTATGGGAGAAAGATTAGAA
Organism: uncultured Thermotogaceae bacterium; assembly: GCA_964529955.1. GTDB lineage: Bacteria > Thermotogota > Thermotogae > Petrotogales > Kosmotogaceae > JASGMR01. Next base: position 864 of record CAZGZM010000280.1, on the reverse strand, counting down.
ACATGGGGAATAAGCTTAATAAAAAAGTACGATTTAAAAGAGGGAGAAGTTATCATAATTTTTTCAAATTCAGGTAGAAATCCTTCTCCAATCGAAATGGCTGAATACTGCAAAGAAAAGGGTATGAAGGTAATTGCGATAACAAATTTAAATCATTCAAAGGGGACACAGTCAAGACATTCATCCGGTAAAAAGTTATATGAAGTGGCAGATATTGTTATTGATAATCATGGCGAATTGGGTGATACTGCTATTGAAATTCCTACTATGAATGAAAAATCCGGACCTACCTCAACAATTATTGGAGCATTAATTATTAATATGATTATGCTTGATGCAATACAATATTGCATTGATAAAGATTATGAACCTCCAATAATTGTAAGTCAGAATTTAGATGGTCAGGATGAAAGAAATTTGGAACTATGGAAGAAATATCGATCAAGAATAGGAGCTATATAAAAAGAGAAAGATATGAGAAATATTATTGCACTTGATAGAGGTGGAACGAAAATAAATGGAGCTATTTCTGATGTTGAAGGAAATCCATCAGATTTTTGAAATATTGATAATAATGGATATAATTTTTCGAAAAAAGATTCCTACACAGGCTAAAGAAGGAGCAATGGTTGTAATAAAAAATATTTACCAGGTTGTTGATTCGATGCTTGAGGAAGCAAAAAAAAGAAATATGGATATTGTAGGAATAGGTATTTCAACCTTTGGTCAGGTAGATCATGTAAATGGAATTATTAAATATGCAACTGATACTATTCCAGGTTGGACAGGTTTTAAACTAAGAGAAGCAATTGAAGAAAAATACAATATAAAATGTTTTGTAGAAAATGATGCTTATTGCGCTGC
>CAZGZM010000279.1:0-3232 GCA_964529955.1 uncultured Thermotogaceae bacterium | reverse complement strand
GATTTATCAAAAAAAAAGCGAGTCTCGCAACTCGCTCAAAGTTACAAAGATTATTTATTCTTTGCTACTATTTTCTTTTTTTTCTTCTTTTGTTCTTTCAACAATTGCTTGAGAAACTTCTTTTCCAGGTGCTTCAACTATTATTACTTCATCTTTGTTTTCTGGTTTTTTTGATTCAGAAGCATTTTCAGAAGACGATTCCTTTGCTTTTTCTTCCATCAAAGTAACTCTTCCTTCTCTTCCTTCGAGAATTGCATTTCCGATAGTATTCGCAATGAGTTGAATAGCTCTGATAGCATCATCGTTACCTGGAACTAAATAGTCTATAACATCAGGGTCACAGTTTGTATCAGCGATTCCAATAACTTTGATTCCTAGTTTGTTTGCTTCAGCTACAGCAATTTCTTCTTTTTTAGGATCAACAACAAAAAGAACCGAAGGAACTTCTTTCATTTCCTTTACACCGTTAAGATTCTTTCTTAACTTATCGAGTTTTTTTCTAATAACGCTTTGTTCTTTTTTAGGAAGTTTTGCTAATTCTCCATTTTCTTCCATTTCTTCGTATTCCTTGAGTTTCTTGATTCTTGTTTTAATCGTTTCAAAATTTGTCATTAGGCCACCGAGCCATCGGTTGTTTACGTAGAAAGCTCCGCATCTTTTTGATTCATCTTCGATTATCTGCTGTGCCTGTCTTTTTGTGCCAACAAATAAGAATTCTGCTCCTTCTTTTGCTTTGTTAAGAACAAAGTTATAAGCTTCTTCGGTTAATTTAAGGGTTTTTTGTAAATCAATTATATAGATACCCTTTCTCTCTCCATAGATGTAAGGTTTCATCTTTGGATTCCATCTTCTTGTTCTGTGACCAAAATGCACGCCAGCTTCTAAAAGCTGTTTCATAGAAATAACACTCAACTAAATTACACCTCCAAATTTGGTTAATCTTCTGAATAATCGACTTCTAACGAAGCACCGAGATTACTCTTTAAGATTTTTTATGCTCAAATTTTATTTAAGCTACTAATGTTTACTTCCTTACCATTGAGCCATAAGGTTTCCAATGAATAAAGTTCCCTGGCTTCTTTCTTGAAAAAATGGACCATAAAATAGCCACAGTCAATAATCAACCAATCATATCCTTTACCCTTGTCATAATAAATTACATTTTCGTTACTTTTTTCCAATAATTCTAATACTTTATCCCTTAAAGCTGACATATGGGGATCAGAATTAGCGGTGGCAATAATAAAATACTCTGTGAGACTTGAAACTTCTGAAATATCGAGAAGCTTTATATCTTCTCCCTGAGTATCATCAATACATCTAATTACCTCTTCGATAATTTTCTCCAAAGAACACCTCCTGAATAATTATTCGACGGTAACACTTTTTGCTAAGTTTCTTGGTTTATCAGGATCGTAATCTCTTAAAACCGATACATAATAAGCAAATAACTGTAAAAATGGAGACATTATAAGAGGATTAAGGCATTGGTATATCACAGGAATTTCAATTCTGCTGTTGATAATTTTCGACACCTCTTTGTCTCCCTCCGTGCAAATTCCAACTATTTTGGCATTTCTTGCCTTTGTTTCAATAACGTTGGAAAGAGTTTTTTTCTTCAAGTCATCATCTGGAACTATTGCAAAAACTGGAAATTCATCATCCAATAAAGCAATAGGACCATGTTTCAATTCCCCAGCCTGATAGGCTGAAGCGTGAATATAACTTATTTCTTTGAGTTTTAACGCACCTTCAAGAGCAGAAGGATAGCTGTAACCTCTACCAATATACATAAAATGTCTGTACTTGTAGAATTCTTTTGCCAGTTGCAAACAAACATCTGGAGCATATGATAGAATATTCTCTATAATTGTTGGCATATCCATCATATTTAGGATTATTTTGTTCATCTTATCTTTATTCTTGCCCTTAAGGGTAGAAATATAAATTCCTAAAAGATACAGAACAGTTAATTGATTGATATAAGTCTTTGTAGCAGCAACCCCTATTTCCAATCCTGCGTTCAGATAAATTACAGCATCTGTTTCTCTGGAAATAGTGGAACCAACTATATTGGTCAGGGCGATTACCTTTGCTCCCTTTGCCTTTGCCTTTCTCACTCCTTCCAGAGTGTCAGTTGTTTCACCTGATTGTGAAATTGCTATAACTACAGAATTCTCCTCAAAAATATTTGTTTTATATCTGAATTCGGACGCTACGTCAATATCCACTTCAATGTTTGCTGAATCTTCTACAAATTTCTTAAAAACAAGACCTGCATGATAGCTTGTACCACATGCTATAACGCTTAACTTATCAGTCTTGAATATATCTTCTTTTATATCATCTAATTCATTGAATATTACTTGTTCGTTAGAAATTTTCCCCAGTAAGGCGTTTCTGATAGACTGGGGTTCATCAAAAATTTCTTTGAGCATGAAGTGTTCAAATCCGCCCTTTTCAGCGGCTTCTTCATCCCATGTTATCTCCGTATATTCTCTATTCAATTTCGTTCCGTTAACACTGAAAATATCTATATTGTTTTCTTTTAACCTTGCAATATCTCCATCTTCTAAAAAAATCATTTCCCTGGTGTATTTCAGTGCAGGAGTTATATCAGAAGCGAGTATTGCTTTTTCCTCACATTTTCCAACAACTAAAGGGCTTCCCTTTCTAGCTGCAATTATTTCTTCAGGATGATCATTGTGAATAACAGCAATAGCATAGGCACCTGTAAGATCTAGGGTAGCATGAGAAACAGCTTTCAAAAGATTTCCATTGTAATACTCTTCAACTAGGTGGGCTATGACCTCAGTATCCGTATCAGAAAAAAATTTATGCCCTTTTTCTATAAGAGCGTGTTTGATTTCCATATAATTCTCTATTATCCCATTGTGAACTACGGCTATTTTTCCTGTGCAGTCTGTATGGGGATGAGCATTTAATTCTGATGGTTCACCATGTGTTGCCCATCTTGTATGAGCTATAGCAGATTCAACAATTTTATCATTGGTTTCACCGAGAAGGTTTTCAAGATTAATTATTCTGCCCTTTTCCTTTTTTATAAATATCTTTTCTTCACCAGGAAATGCAACACCAGAAGAATCGTAACCTCTATATTCCAGTTTCTTTAAAGCGTTAATTAACTCATTTATTTTGATATCTTTTCCTGTTAGCCCAACAATTCCGCACATATTAACCTCCGAAGTGTTTAGATATGTCGTCGATGAGA
>CAZGZM010000278.1:0-3236 GCA_964529955.1 uncultured Thermotogaceae bacterium | reverse complement strand
TATTATGATACAATTCCAAATTCTCTTGAAGAATCAGCAATGATTGATGGATGTACAAGATTCCAGGCATTTACAAAGGTTGTTGTTCCATTAGCCAGGCCCATACTAGCAGTGGTTGCAATTTTAACTTTTATGGGAATATTCAACGAGTTTGTCATGGCGAGAGTATTTTTGCAGGATATAACCAAATGGACATACGCTGTGGGTCTCTGGCAATTCTCTGGGGAATTTCAAACCGAATGGGGACCTTTCTGCTCTGCTGCATTGATTGGAGCTGTTCCTATGGTTCTGTTCTTCCTTTTTTTACAGGATTATATTGTTGGCGGATTAACACAGGGTTCAGTAAAAGGATAATAACAATTACGGGAAAGAAATTCTCCCGTTTTTATAGGTGATAATAATGAATATAAATTGGATAAAACCAGATTTAGGAAAATCAATTCCCAATTTTACCGGAACAATAATAGAACATTTCACAGGTAATCCTCCTGAAAAGCCTTTAGACAAAGGTATTTATAATTTTAATCTGGAAGGTATAGATAAAATAATTGTATTTATTATTGATGCTCTAGGATTTAATTCACTTATTGATATTTTAAAAAGATCTCCAGATATACCTCTATTTAAAAGTGTTCCAATTCATAAATTAACGACAGTTTTTCCCTCTACTACTTCTTCTGCTTTAACGAGTTTTTTTACAGGAAGATTCCCGGGAGAACATGGAATTTTTGGCTATACTCTTTTCTTAAAGGAATATGGTTGCCTTTCAAATATGATAGAACTCACCCCAAATTTTCAATCTAGAGATGGTTTAGAAAAAAGTGGCCTTGATCCCCAAAATTTTTTGGGCGTTCCAACAATTTTTCAAATACTGGAAGATAAAGAAGTAAAAGGATATCAAATAACTTCAAAAAGCTTTATAAATACAGGTTTTACAGCAATGCATTCCTCAGGTGGCAGCGTGAAGGGAACCTTTGGAATTGGTGACATGTTGCACGAAACGATTAAGAAAATAAATAATATCAGAAATAAAGGTTTGATATATTGTTATTGGGGATTAGTCGATACTTTCGGTCATAAATATGGCCCAAATTCGAGAGCTTTTTATATCGAAAGTTATATGCTCCTTAAATCTATTTCTGAATTTTATAAAAAGTATTTACCAGAAAATGTTGGGATGTTCATTACTGCTGATCATGGTCAAATACAAAACAGCTATAAAGACGAAATAAACTGGTCTAAAAGAGATGAAATCTATAAATACCTTTATTGTCCTCCAGGAGGAGAGCACAGAGCAGTTTATCTATATACAAATAAAACAAAAAAAGTAGAAAAAATCCTAAAAGAGAAATACAAAGATGATTTTTTCATTATTTCAAGGGAAGATGCGATAAAGGAAAAGCTCTTCGGAAATATAGTTCTTGAAAAACATAAAGAAAGAATCGGAGATCTAATTGTTCTACCTGAAAGAGAAAAAGCTTTTTGTTATAATTACAACGGTCAATCACATTCGATGAAGGGTAGGCATGGTGGTTTATCTGAAAGAGAAATGTATATACCATTAATTTATTTAAGGAAATAGGAGGAAATGTAATGAACAAAGTAGAAGTTGCTGTAATTGGCGGAGGTCCAGGTGGAACTGACTGCGCTATTAGAATTGCTCAGAGAGGTAAAAGAGTAGCTATAATTGAAAAAAAGTATTTTGGAGGAACCTGTACTAATTGGGGTTGCATTCCCACAAAGGCAATGATGACTTCAGCCCATCTTTACGGAAACATCGTTGGAAAGGGAAAAAGATTAGGAATAAAAGCTCAAGTTGAAGTAGACATTAAAAATTTAATGAAACATGTTAATAGATCTATTATGAGTTCTAGAAAAGGCACAGAATTTCTACTCAATAAATATGGAGTAGAAATTATAAAGGATGAAGCAATTATTAAAGATGGAAAATTTTATTTAAAAAATGAAGATACAGAAATTCTCGCTGATAAAATAGTTCTCGCTACTGGATCCACACCCAACATTCCTGGATCATTAAATACTGAAGGAGTTTGGACTTCAGATGACGTTTTTGAAATAGAAGAAATCCCTGAATCACTTCTTATTGTTGGCGCTGGTGTAATTGGAGCGGAGATGGCAACAATTTTCAGCTTGTTAGGAACAAAAGTAACTCTAGTTGAATTCATGAAAAGGGTTGTCCCCTTTGAAGATATAGAAATATCACAGTTACTTGAAAAGGAAATGAAGAAAAAGAAGATCAAAGTTATAACAGGTACAAGTGTTAAAGAGATAAAGAAAATCGAAAATGGATTCATTTCTTCACTTTCAAATGATGAAACGATTGAGTCTTCTAAAGTACTTATTGCAATTGGAAGAAAAGCAGTATACCCTGAAGGACTCAAAGAAATAGTTAAAATAGAAAGAGGAGTAGACACTAACTTCGATTTTGTTACAAGCAATGAAAATATCTTCGCAATAGGAGATGTAAGAGCAAAAGTCATGCTCGCTCACGTTGCAAGTGCTGAGGGAGTTTACGTAGCTGAAAAATTAACTGGAAATGATTCACCTTTTTATAGAGAAAACTGGCCAGGAGTTATATTTTCTGAACCAGAAATTTCTTCTACAGGAATCAAAGAGACAGAAGATGGATTACCAGAAAATTTAATTAAATTTGTTTTTCCTATGGCTGCTAATGGTAGAGCAAATACTATGGCAGAAAGAGAAGGTTTTGCAAAAATAATTGCAGAAAAGGACACAATGGTTATTAAAGGAGCTAGTTTTATTGGACCAAACGTCACTGATATTTTAATGGAAATGGTTGTAGCTATAAATGAAGAACTTACAGTAGGTGAAGTATTAAAATCTATTCATCCTCATCCAACGATTTCAGAAATCGTTAAAGATACTCTTGAGGGACTGGAAGGAACCCCTTCGCACATATAAATTTAAAGAAATTACTAGAAGCCTGTTTTTTTTAGGCTTCTTTTTTTTCTTGGTATGTTATATATAATTATTTTTATTCTTTATTTACGTTATTTATTTTAAATATAGTTAATATCTTGGATACTTAACGATATCATGGCTTAAAAAAACCCATGCAGGATTATTTTCAAATGAAAATTTAATACCTTCGATTTCGACTTCAAATGATTCAAGGCTTAGATCATTTTCAATATAAACGTCTTCTCTATAAATAAATAATCTTATCTCTTCAGAAGGATTCAATGAAATATCTC
>CAZGZM010000277.1:0-3240 GCA_964529955.1 uncultured Thermotogaceae bacterium | reverse complement strand
TCATTTATAATGTCAAGAAGAAGATTTCAAAAATTCTTTCAAATGGCCTTCTATTCACCGGCAGTTCTTTCATCGGTAGTTGCTGCTGTAATATGGTTGCTTATTTTTGATCCAAGAGGATTAGGAAATCAGTTTATGGATTTTGCATTTAATACGCCTGGAGTCGACTATAAGTGGCTTGCGTTAGATAACATGCTAAGATTGTCTACCATTATTGTATATTTCTGGAAGTATATAGGTTATTTTACAATAATATTCATTGCAGGTATGGCAAGTATTCCGGCTCAATTATCTGAAGCAGCGTACATAGACGGAGCTAATGGTTGGCAATCGTTCTGGCGGATAACATTCCCTCTTTTAAAACCGACAACGCTTCTTGTATCGGTTATGGCTATGATACAGTGTTTGAAGACGTTCAGTACTCAGTATTTGTTTACTCAGTCAGGAGCACCTCTAAAGCCAATAAATGTTATTACTTTGAATATATATAATACCGCAATAAGAGATCACAGGATTGGTAGAGCGAGCGCTATGAGTGTTTTCCTGCTTTTTATCATGCTTTTCTTTACAGTATTTCAGATAAAAATTTCTAAAACCGAAGATGTATCATATACATAAGGAAGAGGTGAAAATATGAGACTTGCAAAAAACAAAAATAAATTTGCTAATAAATTAATTGATGTGCTGATCTGGGTCTTTTTGATTGGAACAGCTGCTATGGTATTAGTTCCTCTTGTTTTCATGTTTACATCTTCAGTCATGCCATCAACAGATATTTTAAAAATGCCATATCCATGGATAACCAGTGAATTTAAGTGGGAAAATTTCGTAAATGCTATAAAGGGACCCGAAAATGATTTTATGTATCTGAGAAATATTTTTAATTCCTTTTTTGTTGCGGGAGTTGTAACTTTGACCACTGTTATTATAGCTGCATTGACAGGATATGGCCTGGCAAAATTTCCATTTAAAGGTAGAAATTTGGTTTTTATTCTTATAATGACAACTATGATGATACCCTTTGAAGCGATAATGATCCCCATGTACATGGTTATCATAAATATGGGGTTTCAGGACAGTTACACCGGATTAATTCTGCCATTCCTTACTAACGCATTTGGGATATTTATGATGAGGCAATATCTTATAACATTTCCAAATGAAATTATGGATGCAGCAAGAATTGACGGTGCATCGGAACCAAAAATATTCTGGAAAATCATTCTCCCTAACAGCGGGCCGGCAATAGCCACTCTGGCTATATTAACCTTTAGAAGCCAATGGGATAATCTATTATGGCCGTTACTTATAGCTCAGAGTGACGAAATGAAAACGATTCCGTTGTATATAACTAAATTCACCGCTGAAACTCACACCGATGAAGGAGCTATGATGGCAATAGCTGTTATTGCAAGTATTCCAATGTTCATTCTGTTCTTCACGATGTCTAAATATTTTGTAAGTGGAGCAAAATTAACCAGCGGAACCAAAGGATAAAAAACAGAATATTTAATATTCTCTTCCAAGAAGATCGTTCAAATAGTTTGGATAATCAGTTATTATTCCATCGACTCCTCTTGCGATGAATTTTTTCATATAATATACATCGTTGATGGTATATGGTATAACTTTAATTCCTAAATCATGAAGCTCATCAATGTATTCCCTTTTTAAATCTGCGTAACTCATGGAGAGAACATCTGCATTGGATGCTGCTATGAATTGTGCAAAACTGTCAAAATCATCAATATTCAAACCGTTAAACCACTCTGTATATCTCAATCTCGAATTTGATATAAGAGCAACGGTAGTGATTTCAGGATTTGAAGTTTTTATATCCATGATAGTTTTCCAGTAAAAGGATTGAATAGAAACCTGATCCTGTATTTCGTTATGATAAATAATCTGTAGTAATAATTCTTCGAATAATTCTGCAGAAAATGTTTCTACTGGTGATAAAGCATTAATCTTTGTTTCAATATTCATTCTTACCTTTATTCCTGTTTCTTCTTCAAAAGCTTTTACAAGATTGATAACTTCCTGAAGAGTTGGAATTTTCTCTCCTTCTATTTGTTTTTGGTCAGGAAAGGAATATTTATTCTTTAATAAACCAACATCGTATTCTTTGATTTCATCAAGCGTCAAATCCTTAATATATATTCTTGTATAATCAGATAAAAACTCCCCATTCTTTGATGTTCTAGCTGGATTTAAGTACGTATCGTGATTAAGAACAAGAATATTGTCCTTTGTGATTCCTACATCGAGCTCAATTGTATTAACATTTAATTCCTCAATAGCATATTTGAAACCAGCTAATGTATTTTCGGGCATCAAGCCTCTGCATCCTCTGTGTCCCTGAACATCAAAATTTTCATACTCTTCAGCATTTGCAAATATTAATGCAAATGACAAGAGTAAAATTGATAAAATAATTATTTTTTTCATAATAACCTCCCTTTAATTTATACATATATTATATTAGAAATTGGAGTATTTAAAAAGTAATAACTTTATGACATATACTTTTCTTATTTATTTTATCTTAATAATAATTTTGTTGTAGTAGTTTATAATTTACTTATGAAGAAAAATATTATAATTTTTGATATCGGTGGAGTTTTAGCAAAGGAAACAAATGTTGTGCCATATGTTTGTGAAGAATTAAATATCACAAAGTTTGATTTTGTAAAATTTGCGAGTGTTGAAGGATTTAAGAAAATTCAAACAGGTGAAATTTCAATGAAGGAATTTTGGGATCATTTTCAAAGGAAGTCAGAGTTAAAGGTTGATGAAGATTTGTTTGAAAGCTTTTTTAATCCAGTTATACAAGATAAAACATTAGAAATAATAAAAAAACTGAAAAAGAAATATAGGGTAATTGCTGGCACAAATACCATAACTCCTCATTACACCATTCATAAAAACAGAGGGGATTACGATATTTTTGATAAGGTCTATGCGTCTCATTTAATGGGTTTTTCAAAACCAGATAAAGAATTTTATGAAAAAATATTAGAAACTGAAAATGCATCAGCTAAGGATGTTGTATTTATTGATGATTCAAAGGAAAATATCAAGGGAGCAAAAAAGCTGAATATTAAATCTTATCTATTTGTAACACCAGAGAAGTTGGAAGATGATTTGAAAAATGATCTTATTCTTTAATAAAGGGGTGATTTTTGTGAGAAAAAGTTTTAAGATTTTTATTATCATTTTTATGATTTTTGTTTTTGTATC
>CAZGZM010000276.1:0-3254 GCA_964529955.1 uncultured Thermotogaceae bacterium | reverse complement strand
GGAGATACTTTTATACTTCCTGGAGATAAATTGATTATAATAACGAAAAAAGATATGAAAAACACAGTTTATAATATTTTTGTTGGAGAAAGCTAAATGTATATCCAAGTTTTAAAAAAAAGGTACAAAATTGTTTTTAGTTATATTGGAACACTGTTCATTTTTTTTTCCGTTGTTATTATGATTCCATGTATTTTTTGTATTTTATATCCTGAAGAATTTAACAGTTCGCTAAGTTTTTTATATACTGCTATATTATCATTTGTATTTGGTTTAATTCTTAGTCTCTGGACAAAACTAAAACCAGGAACTCCAGTAACGATACAGGAAGGCTCATTAATAGTTTTGTTTGCTTGGATTTTTGGGATTATATTTTCTTCTTTGCCCTTTATCTTTGAAGGGATTTTGCCTTTTTCACATGCAATTTTTGAATCAACAAGTGGATGGACAACGACAGGCTTAACCCTTGTTAAGGTAAATGAAATACCAAAAATATTTCTTGTATGGCGTAGCATTATGCAATTTATTGGTGGAGCAGGATTTGCAATAGTCATGATGTCTGCTATTCTAGGGCCAAGAGGTTTTGGGTTATATAATGCAGAAGGTAGGATGGACAACCTTGTTCCCAATATGAGAAGCTCTGTTAGAAGAATTCTCTTTATTTACTTTACATATGCGATAGTTGGAATAATATTTTTTGTTATTGCTGGAATGAATTTTTTTGATGCTTTTAATCATTCGTTAACTGCTTTAGCTACCGGAGGATTTTCGACAAAAATAGGATCTATAGGAGAATTTAATAGTGTTTTTATTGAAGTAATAACAATGGGTTTAATGATTCTAGGAACAACGGGATTCGGAATTCATTACCTATTATGGAAAAGAGATTGGAAAACACTGAAAAAAAATGGAGAACCAAAGTCCTTATTCTTCATTCTTATATTATTTATTCCAATGATAATGTTTGGAACAATGAATATTTTTTATGCAAATCTTGGAGAAAATTTTAGACATTCAATATTTCAAGCTGTTTCAGCTTTGACGGGTACAGGATTCTCAACCGTTGATTTCGTTACATGGAATTCCTTTGGATTATTTCTTATTACTCTTCTAATGATTTTTGGAGGAGATTTGGATTCTACTTCCGGTGGATTGAAGCAGTATCGTTTATATGTAGTATATAAATTATTAAAACAACAGGTAATAGATTTCTTTTTACCAAGTAGATCAGTAACTAAAATTGAAATTTGGAAAGGCTTAAAAAAAAGTTATGTTAATCCAGCTATGATAAGAGAGATATTAATGAATTTTTCTGCTTATTTTTTAACATTTATGATTGGTGTCGGGATTACAGCTTCGTATGGATATAGTCTACAAGATTCAGCTTTTGAATTTGCTTCTGCGTTAAGTACCGTTGGATTATCTGTAGGTATTACTTCTCCTTCAGCTCCACTGGGATTGATATGGACTGAAACTTTAGGTATGTTTTTTGGAAGATTAGAATTTTTTGTAATAATATATGGAATAATTAAAATAGTGAAAGATATTTCAAGAATCAATGAAAAATAAGAAGGAGGAACAATGATTAAAAGAATAAAGGGAACACAAGATATATCATTTGATGATCTTAAATATTGGTATTTTATCGAGGATGCCATAAAAAAGGTGACAAATTTGTTTTGTTTCAAAGAAATTAGAACACCTATTTTTGAAGCTACCGAATTGTTTAAAAGAAGTGTTGGTGAATCGACTGATGTTGTTCAAAAGGAAATGTATACATTTGAAGATAAGGGAAAAAGATCTATAACACTTAGACCAGAAGGAACTGCTCCAGTAGCCAGAGCATTTTTAGAAAATGGATTTATTAATTTAGGAACACCTTTGAAGCTTTTCTATATGGGTTCGATGTTTCGATATGAAAGGCCACAGGCAGGAAGATTAAGGGAATTTCACCAGTTTGGTGCTGAAATAATTGGTTCAAAGGACTATTTAGCAGATTTTGAAATAATTGAATTAGCTATAAAATTTTTAAATGAATTAAGAATCAACGATTATAAAATATTTATTAATTCAATAGGGTGTAAAAATTGCAGAACTGAATATATGAATGCTTTAAAAGTTTACTATTCAGATAAAATTGATAATCTTTGTGATGATTGCAAAAGAAGATATGAAACAAATATACTAAGACTTTTGGATTGTAAAAAAGACAAAGAAATTGCTAAAAATGCTCCTTCTATTTTAGATTATTTATGCGATGAATGTAAAGAAGATTATGAAAATTTAAAAAAATTGCTTAGAAATAGAAATATTGAATTTAATGGCGACCCTAATTTAGTAAGAGGTCTGGATTATTATTCAAAAACAGCTTTTGAGTTTAGATCTGAGAAATTGGGTGGACAGGATCAAATATTAGGTGGAGGAAGATATGATGGTTTGATTCAATATATCGGCAAGAAAAATGTTCCTGCGGTTGGTTTTGCTTGTGGTGTTGAGAGAATCATAATGCTTCTTAAAGAATTAGATCATGGTATTGAAATTAATAATGATCCAAAGGTAGCTATATTGCCTTTAGGAAACGAGCAAGCTTCTAAAGCATTTGAATATGCAGAAAGACTAAGAAGAAGGAATATTGAAACTTATGTTGATGTAGTGAATAGAAATATGAAAAGCAAATTAAAAAATGCTGATAGATTAGGAGTTAAATTATCTGTAATAATAGGTGAAGATGAAATTCAAAATAATATTCTTTCGGTAAGGCAAATGAACGATGGTTCACAGTTTAAAGTAGAAGAATCATGGATGGATCATATCATTGAAGACAAATTAAAAGATATTTAAAATATTGTGAATAGTGTTATCTAGGGTAGAAATATTTTGATAATAAGCTATAATCATATATAATCAATCATGAACAAAGATTATGGCTGAAAATTATGGTCATTATCAAAGGGGTGAACCGTTATGAAAAACGAAATTGAAAGGATCAAAGAAGTTATTGAACAAAAAACATCTATTCAAGACTTGCGAAAGACTGCAAAACTTCTAAATTTAAAATTAAAAAGAACAATGAAGAAAAAAGACATTGTTAGACTTATTAGATCTTATTTAAATGAATCAAATGTTTCTTCTTCTGAAATAGAAATTATAAAGAAGGATAAAGAAGAAATTAAAAAAACAAAATCTTCTGAAATAGTTAAGGATTTACCAAAATCTTATAAAAAAGACTATATTGTTTTAGATTATGTTAGCCC
>CAZGZM010000275.1:1503-3274 GCA_964529955.1 uncultured Thermotogaceae bacterium | reverse complement strand
ATCAACCTCCTTAAATGCCAGGGATGTGCTGCCTGCCAAACGGCATGCCCCTACGGTGCAGTGAGCGGAGGTAGCATTATCACCATCCACAAGCGGGAAATTGACATTAAAAACAGCAGGAAACTTCATCATCTGGAGGGAGTGGAAGTTTTAAAGGACCCATTAGAAATATTAAGCCATCTATAAATCCAATTATTATTATTATTATTCTTAATAATTTAACCTTTATTTACTTTTAATTCTACCTTTGAGTCTAATCCTGAGTATTTCAAAAACATATAATGATAATGATATATTAAATTATAGTCTACGACATTAAAAATTTAACAATTTGTTTTTATAATTTTTTTTATCCATCCTTCGTATAATGTTTCATTTCCGACTATTTCATTGTAGTAAGATTTAAATTTTTGAATTAAGAATGTTTCATCTTTTATATAGATTTTAGACAGTTCACGTTTTATTATTCTCCAAACTTGTTCTATAGGATTTAGTTTTGGAGAATATGGGGGTAAAAGTATTAATTGGATATTAAGGATTTCACAAGCTTTTTTAGCTAATTGTGCTTTATGAACTGGATAATTGTCTAAAATTATTACAATTTTTGTTTCTTTTTTTAATTGACTTATAATTTCAGAGTTTTCTAAATTTTTAACAATATTTTCCCTTTGTAATTTGTCAATTATTCTTTGATTCTTTTTATTTTCATTTTCTAAGATAATCCTCATTTTTTTCTTGATTTGTTCGATATTTAAATCTTTTTGAGGTGTGAAAAAATCGTCAATAATATGTTTAAATTCAGTTTTATCATGGAAATCTGCTTCTAAAAGCGTTTTTAGATGTGTTTCATCAATGTTAATATTATTTAAAATGGAATTCAATTTAGATTTGCAATATGGGTTGTTTGAGTTTTGAATTCTAATTTTAACTAGAAAATTGATAAAATCAAATGTTTTAGATCCTTTGGGAAAGTCTATTAATGATTTGCCGTTTGCTGACTGGAATCCTATTCCTGTAACTGAAAATTTATCTGGATTTTTCTTTAAAATGTTTTTAGTTCTTTTTTTATACCAAATACGGCCTGAATTACCAATATTTTGGCATGCTGTCTGATCTAAAAATCCAATTATGCTATTTTCAAGATTTATTCCTTGAAGTTTTTTTTAAGTGATTCTTCAGCATCTTCTGGCATTTTTGAATATATCGTATAAGGTTTACCATATCCAAATTTTAAATCTCTTAAAATTCTTTCCACCTGTCTAATACTGTATTCAACATTAAATTTTTCTTTTATTAATTCTAAAACCTGTTTAGAGCTATAAATCTTATTATCAATGATAATTTCAGATAATTCTTCTTTTTGCTCAGGAGTAAGTTTCGATTGACCCCCACTACCAGATTTTCTGCCTAAAGAATCATATCCACCTTCATTCCATTGATTTAACCAATTATGCCCAGTAACTCTTGTAATTCCCAGTTTTTTACAAGATTCTGTGATAGAAACATCATGATAAATATCATTTATGAAATACAACTTGTTTAAAACTTTTACATCCTGTTCCAACTTCTTTATTCTAATTTGAAGCTCTTCAACACTCGTAAAATCCTTATTTATAGTTGGCTTTCTATTCATATAAATAAATATAAAACCCACCATATATAAAATTTTCTATGTCGTTAACTATAAATGGAAAAATTGTCACTTATAATGTTATACATTTTAAATGGATGGAAAATGTTGCAATTCCTGATGAAATAATGGATTCAATGT
>CAZGZM010000275.1:0-1493 GCA_964529955.1 uncultured Thermotogaceae bacterium | reverse complement strand
AAAAATGAATTTTAAATTTTATAAAACAACTAACATTTGACAGTTTACAAAAAAGAAGGTTTAAACAATCTATACCCCACAGTTAATCAGGGTTTTAAAAATATGTTTTAAATCATATAAAAAAAGTTGACAAAAGATTTGGACATATTACTTTCTTGATTAATTTTGCACTCCGTTTTGAAGGGCTAATTTATTAATCTTCACTCCGTTGAAGATGTTAAAGAACATAAAAGAATAGGTTTCCTTCTGGAAGAACTTAAAAGTGATGATTGGAAGGTTCGTGAAGATGCTGCCGAACTTTTAGGAGAAGTTGGGGAGCCGAACGCAGTTGAACATTTAATAGAAGCCCTTGAAGATAAGGATTGGCATGTCAGGGAGGCTGCCGCCCTTTCACTGGCAATATTTGAAGATGAAAGAACTATTGAACCTTTGATAAGGCTCATGGATGATAAAAAAGCCAATGTAAGATACGGAGCAGCCATAGGTTTATCCATGGTAGGAGACCAGCGTGCAGTGGATGTGCTGGAGAAGGCCACTGCTGATGAAAATTCTGTGGTTCGTAAAGTGGCCAAATTGGCCCTCAAAGAGGTTAAAAACCGGTTATAATCGTTTTTATATACTAATGTTTAGGCAGAGGTGGGAAAATGGTAGATGATAAAATACAAAAAGCAGTACGCCGCCTTTTAGAAGAATATTCCCAAGCATACCAAAACAAAGACGTTGAAGGGATATTGGAACTATTCGTAGACAGTGATGACCTGGTAGTGATTGGTACTGGGGATGACGAGTGGGTTAATGGTATAAATGAGCTTAAATCCGGATTTGAAAGGGATATGGAGCAGGCCGATGATATAAATGTTAAGTTCAGGAATATTTCCATCTCATATTCAGGTAATGTGGCCTGGTTATCAGGTCACATGAACATGGAAGCCACAGTAGATGGTCAGGACATATACCTCCCCGGTCGTTTAACTGCAGTTGTTCTGGAAAAAAATGGAAAATGGCTTTTTGCCAACCTTCACTATTCTTTACCTAGTGATCTCCAGGAAGAAGGTAAAGCCTGGCCAGAGATATAAAAATAGTTTAAAAAAGATTCGTATATTAAAAAGATTCAATAAGAGCAATAAAACTATCAATGGTCTTGCAGGAGAGCCAGGAGGTATGCAGTCATCTCTATCTCCTCCCTGGCCTGATAGTCTTCCAATCGGGTTTTAGAATCCTCAGTGCCAAAGGGATAATATTCCTTCTCAAAATAAACATTTAGATATAATTCATCATCCTTAACCGTGACCGGATCCTCCAAAAGAACCTCCAAATGACTTAATTCTTCCCCATTAAGTCCAGTTATCCTGTAAGTTACGTAGTAACTTTTACGTAAAATCTATAATTATCTCTTAGTTTCATTAAATCATCGGTTTATCCGGGTTTTAAGATTACTGCTCTGTAGGATATCTCTTTTTCTCTAATTGTATTTGAGAAACTTCCATTATAAA
>CAZGZM010000274.1:0-3293 GCA_964529955.1 uncultured Thermotogaceae bacterium | reverse complement strand
AAGCCAGAACCTCCAATGCCACCTGCTGGCGGTATGGGTGGAATGGGCGGTATGTACTAAGAATAGTATCCATTTTACATAGATGGCTCCTCATTGAGAGGAGCCTTTTTTTAATATATAGTATAATTTACTTATGATTTTTATTATTTCTGCACTTTATTTTGAAGCTAAAGAAATTATTTCGCAATTTGAACTTAAAAAAGTAAAGGATATAAAAAAATACCAAATATTTGGAAACGAGAATATTTATTTAATTTTGTCAGGAGTAGGAGTTTGGAATTCAATTTTCGCAACGACTTTCTTATTGAGTAAATATTCCATTGGAAAGAATGATAGAGTTTATAACATAGGATCTTGCGGAAAAATAGATAAAGAAATTGAATATAAAAAACCTCTATTTCCAAATAAAATCATTTTTAAGGATCGATGTTATTATCCGGATATTCTCGAAAAACATCCATTTAAAGAAGTTATTTTAAACACTTTGGACGCAAACTCAAGTGATTTTAATTTGGAAGCTCAGATAGTCGATAATGAAGCTTCTGGTGTATTTTTTTCTGCTGAGAAATTTCTCTATCTTAATAATATTTTCTTTATCAAAATTCCCACTGATAGTTTTTTTGATTCAAAGAAGGAAAAGGAAAAGATTTTTTACAGATATAATTGCGGAATTAAAGATGTAATAAAGTACTTAAATTCAATTTTTTTTATTGGTAAGAAATATCCAATAAGTAAGACAGATAATCTTCAAATAATGAAAAACAATTTGAAACTTTCAACCACGATGTATGAGAAACTGAAGAAACTGCTAAAGTATTCAGAAATCACTGGAAAAAACTTAGATAAATACTTAAATATTAAAGCAAAAGACAAAAATGAAGGTAAAAAAATACTAAAGGAGATAGAAAATAAACTTACTAAATAAATTCTCACATATTTATGTTGAAAAAGATATTAAAAATCATCCAAATACATTGAAAATATTGAATAAATTTAAACATTCAAAGATTATTGAAATTGATAATTATAAGAATATATTCAATCGTGCATCCCAAAATTATAAAAAACAGATAAAAACTCAAAATATAATTTTGGCAAAAAAGAAAAATAATTTTATTTATTCTGGATCAGAATTATGCAATGATTATGGAAATGAAAAGTTTTTTTATGCAGTTACAATTATGAATTGTATTTATGATTGTGAATACTGTTTTTTAAAGGGGATGTACCCTTCTCCAAATATAGTTATTTTTATGAATCTTGAGGACTATATAACTGAATTTAAAAGAGTCTCAGAAGATAATAGAAAAGTATTATTATCATTATCCTATGAATCTGATATTATTGCCTTTGAAAATGTTTTTAATGGAACTGCTTTTTTAATCAACGAAATAAAAGATATTAAAAACATTACATTTGAACTGAGAACAAAGAGCAATTTAGTTCATATATTAAACATAAAGAAAATTCCAGAAAACATTATTTTTTCCTGGACCCTCTCGCCTTATGAAATAACAAAAAAATTTGAGAGATTTTCTCCCTCGCTTGGAAAAAGGATAAATGACATAAACTATTGTTTAAAAAAAGGATTTAGAGTGAGAATCTGTATAGATCCAATCGTTTATACTGACAGTTTTATTGAAATTTATGGAAGTTTTATTAAAAACATCAGAGAAAAAATTGTGAATTATAATCAAATAGAGGATTTTAGTATAGGTACATTTCGAATGCCAGGTAATTATTTTAAAAAAATAAGAAATATATATCCAAAATCTTCATTGATCAATTATCCATTTGAAAATAAAGACGGTTATTTTCAATACAATGAGAGTAAAAGAAATAAAATGATAAAGTTTGTTTATGAAGAATTAAAAAGATTTATACCTGAGAATAAGATAAAGGTATATAAATAGGAGGAAAAGTTGATTTATATATATTTAGGGATAATAACAGTAATTTCTATATTTGAGTTTTTATTGAAATATTATAACTTCAAATTCATAAGTGCTGAAAACAGTGAGATACAAAAATCTTTCAAGGGAGAATTGTCCCCTGAAGAAATAAGTAAATCAAGAAAATATACTTCGGAGAAAAGTAAATTAGGTCTCTTCTCTGAGATTGTGAGTTTTGTATTTACAATATTTTTAATTCTCTTTGGATTTAGAATAATTGAATTTTTTTCAGAAACTATTTCAAATAATTATATATTAAGAGGTTTAATTTTCTTCGGGATTTTTGGGATTTTATCATATTTAATTTCACTACCCTTTTCTCTATATGCATCATTTAGTATTGAAGAAAGATATGGATTTAATAAAAAAACACCAAAACTTTATTTTTTTGATACCGTTAAATCTCTTTTATTATCTGTTATTTTTGGAGGACTATTATTAAGTGGAATTTTATACTTAATATATAATGTTCAAAACTGGTGGATATATTTCTTAATAGGAATAGTCGCTCTTCAATTTATTATTCAAATAATTTATCCTAAATTTATAATGCCTTTGTTCAACAAATTTTCTCCTATAGAAGACGAAGATTTACTGAATAAAATAAAGAATTTATCTGAAAAAAGTGGTTATAATATAAATAGTGTTTATGTTATGGATGCATCGAAAAGATCTAAACATTCAAATGCTTTTTTTACGGGATTAGGAAAAACTAAAAGAATAGTTCTTTATGATACCCTTTTAGAAGAAATGACGAATGATGAAATAGTTTCGGTTTTCGCTCATGAAATAGGCCATTTTAAAAAGAAGCATTTTTTAAAGAATTTTTTTATTTCTCTATCTTTTATGACTGGTTTTGTTCTTTTAGTTTATTTTTTTATGCAATCAGACGTTTTGTATAATGCATTTAATATTTCTCAAAAATATACTATTCTGGTTTATTCGGTTATTATAATAAGTGCGTTTTTTTCTCTTATGAATTTTTTGCTTTCGTATTTAAGTAGAAAATTTGAGTTCGAAGCAGACAAATACGCAGTTAAATTAAGTAGTAGTGAAATTTTTATAAAAGCATTAAAAAAACTTGGAAAACAGAATTTAAGTGTTTTAAAACCTCATCCGTTATATAAAAAATTTTATTACAGTCATCCAACGATATCTGAGAGAGAAGAAG
Source organism: uncultured Thermotogaceae bacterium (assembly GCA_964529955.1). Lineage (GTDB taxonomy): Bacteria > Thermotogota > Thermotogae > Petrotogales > Kosmotogaceae > JASGMR01. The sequence goes on along the minus strand of CAZGZM010000274.1, from coordinate 170 downwards.
AAATAAACAAAATTGCTAAATAAAAGAAGTATAAAATTTCCATATTTTTTTAAAATTTGATCGAAAACTGTGATAAAATCTCTAAAACAGGGAGTAGTTCAGTTGGTAGAACGCTGGTTTCGGGAATCAGAGGTCCGGGGTTCAAATCCCCGCTTCCTGACCAGTAAATA
>CAZGZM010000273.1:0-3301 GCA_964529955.1 uncultured Thermotogaceae bacterium | reverse complement strand
TTTAAAAGCTTTATACAAACTAGAAGCCGAGAACTAATAACTAAAAACTAGTTGATGCTAATGACGCTTACGGAAGAACAGCAAAAACTGGATATGGAGGGAAAGACAGTAATTGGTGATTGGTTATTAGTGATTAGTTAAAGACCAAAAAAAACGTAAAAAACGGGGATGCGGGGGTTTGAAACTAAAAGTCAAAAAACTAATAACTAAAAACCAGTTGATGCTAATGATGCTTACGGAGATACAGTGTTTAGTGTCGTGTGTTTTGGGGATAGTGAAAGAACGAAGGAACTGGGAAGCGATGGAGCTTTTCAGCCTTTAAGCTATTCACAGTTCACTATTATCAGTTATCTGCTGATTTCTTTTTCCTATGTTCACTGAATGAATGTTCACTATTCACGATTCACCGCTCTTTTCTATTCACAACAATTTTAAAAATTCATTTGAGATTTCTTCGTTTTCTATTCTTATTGCTATTTCTTCTTTGGTGTTGTATCCGAGGATGTTTAAGCTTCCATACCAGATTATTTTCTGGTCTATGATGCTGAATTTGATATTTACTCCTTTTTTGTATATTAGTTTGAATTCATTCTCTTTTATAATTTTTTCTTTTTGTTTTGCTGTTGTTTTTTGTTTGTCGCTTTGTTCTTCTATCGTTTTTGTTATTATTGTTATTTCAACTTTTTTATTCACTGAATTTTTTATTTTATGCAGGAGTGATGATATTGTTCTCAAAGAGATAATTGGGCTTACTATAATAATCCTTTCTTTTGCTTTGGTTATATCTTCAAAGTATGCTGAAAAGAAGTTTTTAGTTTCGTATATGTAGTTTTTATTCTCTCTTCCATCGTTTTCGATTTTCAATGTGTAACCAAGTTTTTTATAAGTTTTCAATCTTTTCTGATACATTCTATCCAAGATAGGAACGTTTATATCTATATAATCATAGATCAATACGTCTTTTTTATCCTTTACTATTCTCTGTATGCGACCTGCATATTGAGTAACTTTTCCCTTCCATGATACTGGCATTGCCATAATAAGTGTATCAAGTCGTGGCTCATCGAATCCTTCTCCGATCAGTTTTCCTGTAGCTATTAGTACAAAATTCTCATCGGATTTGAGGGATGAAATCTTTAAAAGTTCTTCTCTTTTTGTTTTACTGGAGATTTTTCCAGTTAGTTTTATCAAGTGGGGGATTTTTTTCTGTAATGATTCATATAAAAGAGCTACATGCTTGACTCTTTCTGTTAGTACTAAAATATTTCTTTTGAGCTTATGACTTTTGATAACATCTTCAACGATCATTTTGTTTCTCATTTTGTTTTCAACTATTTCTTTATAGATCTGGTTTATGTCATTTTCACCTTCATAAAGCCTCAATGATGTGAATTTTGGTATTAAATAATGATCGACAACTTCATTTTCTGAGCTATTTTTAGTGTTTTGGTTGTATCTTATGGAACCGCATTGCATGAATATTATCGGATGATGTCCATCTTTTCTTGATGGAGTAGCTGTTAATCCAAGAACATATTTTGGATTGCAATTTTTCATAATTGTTTCAAAACTGAAAGCTGGAACGTGGTGGCATTCATCCACGATTACCATTCCGTAATTTTTTACAAATTCCTTAACTTCTCCCTCTCTTACTACTGATTGCATGAGTGCAATATCAATCATATTTGTGAGGCGTTTTTTTCCTGATCCGATTTGACCAAATTTTTCTATCTTTCTTTTTCTTCCTCTGGTGACTTTTTTAGCGGTGACTTTTTTAGGTATTTGTTGGGTATTGATTATCAGAAACTCTTCGAGTCTTTTTTTCCACTGCTCTAATAAATGTTTTGTATGGACCAAAATTAATGTGTTGGTTTTTCTTTCTGCGATCAGTTTTATTGCAACTATTGTTTTACCAAATCCTGGAGATGCAGTAAGAATTCCATTTTCATATTTTATTAGTTCCTTTAATGATTCGTTTTGATTTTCTTTTAATGTTCCTTTGAATGAAACATCAATTTTTTCTCCAGGGTTTCTTTTATCTTCTAAATCTATTTTAACTTTATTATTCTCTAAAAGGGTTATCAGATCTTCATAACATCCCCTTGGGATTGATAGATAATTTTCTGTTTCTTCAGAGAGGTCAACTATTCTTGGTTTGTTATATACTGGTAATCTCATCGCTTGAGCCCTATAGAATTCAGGGTTTTTAAAGGCTGCTAGTCTCTTGATTTCATTGAGAACTTTGTTTGAAAGATTTTCTTTTTCTATGTGAATCATGTTAGACTGAATAATTCTTACTTTTTCTGGAAAATCTTTACGGGATAAAATGCTTATGGTTTTTCGAGGTGATTTTTCAGGTTTTTCTTCGATATAAAACTTTTTCAAAGAGCCAAGTTCATTTTTTGAGCTCATATTACTAATGTGCAAGGAAATATCTTCTTTGGAAATTTTATCTATTCCACTTAAATAAGCCCATTGATCTTCAAAGACTTCGAAGTAGTCATTTATAAAAACACTGTTTCCATTTTTTCTGCATTCCTTCTGTAAAGGAAGTGCAATGAGATTTCCATATCCGCCCTTTGGAAGAATATCCTGACTTGGAAACAGGCGGTCATAAGAGCTGAAATTAATCTCATGTCTTTGAGACATAGCACAGGTTAAAATATATGTTCCGAATCTTCTTGCTTCATTTGCTTCGATTTTTTCATTAAAGAAAAACCAGATATGTCCTCCATTTCCAGAACGTGATCTTTCGATAGAAAGAGGGATTTTCTTTTCCCGACAAATGTTTTTAACTGCTGTAATATCCATCTTCCATTTTTCTTTATCGAAATCCATTGCTAGAAAATAGCATGAATTATCCATCAAAAGGGGATAAATTCCGATTGTTTGTTTACCAGAAAGATGATTTTTGATGTCTATTTTTTCAAGAGGTTTTAGTTTTCGGTTCTTGCAGTTAGAACACTTTACTGAAGGTTTTTTACATAATATGGGATCCCATTCATTCAAACATATAGGTGAATATCCCGAATTACCTTTTTTACTTTCCCATCTTTTAGCAAAAACATCGTCACGACCCTTGAATAGATTCATGAAAAGATTTATTTTTTCTTCCGGTGGACTGTAATTATTTATTTTGCTTTTCCCTGTAGAGGATTGAATTTTTGGTGATTTATTCTTTCCTGTCAATTCATTTATCTTTTGCTTGAGTTTGGTATTCTCTTTTTTAAGTTTTTGGTTTTCTTTTAGTAATAATCTGTATTTTACCCTTAATTCATCTATATCCATTAACTGAATTATA
>CAZGZM010000272.1:0-3308 GCA_964529955.1 uncultured Thermotogaceae bacterium | reverse complement strand
ATCAAAGACAGATCAACATTTCCAGTAATGATAGCGACAACATATCCAGCGATTATTCCAAAAATAACTGGTAGCAATTTAGGAAATCCCCTAAAATAAAGTCTTATAACTATCGCTACTCCTAATCCAACTAGGGCTAAAAACCAATTATTTGAAGCCATATCAATTGCCACTGGGGAAAGAATAATACCTATTATAAGTATAGTTGTTCCTGAAACAACGGGAGGAAATAGCTTTACTACCTTTTCAACTCCAACTAATTTAATAATAAAACCCAATCCGATCTTTACGAAACCAGCTATTAAAATTCCCCCTGTTGCGTAAGCTAACATAGGAGTTATATCCATACCAGCATTCAAAGCTGATTGAATTGAATCGTATTGAACAGGACCTTGATTGATATAATACAGTGTAACAGACATCATTGGAGCAATGTAAGCGAAACTGCTGCCTAAAAAGACTGGTACTTTAAATTTTGTTATTAAGTGAAATATTAATGTGGCTAAACCAGCAGCAAATAAAGCTACATTGACTGGAACACCGGTTAGGTATGGAACTAAAACAGTAGCACCAAACATAGTAAAGGCGTGCTGTAGACCTAGAATTGTTAATTTTCCCTTTGACAATTTGATTTCGTTAGACATAGAATACCCTCCATATATAAATAAAAATTATAATCAAAAAAAAACCTCGTATATACGAGGTTTTCAAAATCGGAAAAAAGGGGCTGTTTTCTTTTGTATTATCAATATTGATCTTGTTATACCAAAATAAATTATTTTCATAACCCCTCCTTACAAATCTCTGAAATTTTACACGAATTTTTAAGATTAAATGTTTCGTAAATATGACAAATTAAAAAAAAGTTTTATTATCTATATCAGAAATCATAATTTATAACTATGATATAATATGTGGGGTGATAAAATGAGAGTTTATTGGTTTGGCCATGCTTTTTTTAAGATAGTTGTAGATGATAAAATTATTTGCATTGATCCATATGATGAATCTATTGGTTATATTGCTCCCAAAGATATTTTTTGCGATATTCTTTTAGAAACACACCAACACCATGATCATAATAACGAAAGTATTATTAATGGAAAGTATGAATTGATTAAAGAATCTGGAAAATATAATTTTGAAAATTTATCAATTGAAGGGCTTAATACTTATCATGATGAAGAGATGGGAATTAAACGAGGAAAAAACATTTCTTTTATTATAAAATCATTAAAATATAAGATAGTTCATTTAGGAGATTTAGGGTGTATACCATGCGATGAAATAATAAACAAAATAAGTGAATCAGATATTTTAATGGTACCGATCGGAGGTATATATACAATTGATAAAGATATTGCATTTTCTTTAATTGAGAGAATAAAACCAAGAATTGTTATTCCTATGCATTATAAAACAGAGAGAATAAAGTTTAATTTGGATAGAGTAGATGGATTTATAGAAAAATTTCAAAATGTTTTCTATGAGAAATACTTAGAAATAAATGATGCAAAGGATTTGATAAAATATAATGGGGATTTGGTGGTTTTAGAATATCTTGGATGAAAGAATATTAAAGTTACTCCAAATTGCTAAAAAAGGAAATTTTCTAGTTTTTGGAAAAGAAGGAATGAGAAAGTATATTAATTCCAAGCAAATTTGCAAAGTGATTGTTGTTGCTAGCGATATTAGCGAAAAAATCTATAACGATTATCTGAGAAGGATTAAGAATAAGAGTATAGATATTTTGAAGCTAAAAAAATATAATAAAAAAGAAATTGGCGAGGCTGTTGGATTGAGTGAAATATCAGCTTTAGGAGTAAACGAAGAAAACATAGTGCAAGAATTGATAAAAATTGCAAAAAACGACCCGGAGGTGAAATGTTAGTGTCAAAGAAACGTGTATATGAAATATCAAAAGAATTGGATATTTCTGCAAAGGAATTAATAGATGAATTAAAAACTCTAGGGGTTGAGGTAAAGAATCATATGTCATCAATTGATGATGATGTTGTTTCAACTATAATGGAACTATATTCTGATGGAAAAAAGAAAGCAAAAAAAGAAGAAAAGATTAAGAAAATTTCATCTAAACCAAAACCTAAGGATATAACCAGTGCAGAAAAAAAGGAAACTCAAAAGGAAAAAAAGAACATACATAAAAAAGAGAAAATTGAAAAAAAGACTGTAAAAGAAAACTCAAAGAAAGTTAGAAAAGAAAAACCACCAGAAAAAAAGGAAGAAAAAAAGGAAGAAAAAATTGTTAAAACAGTAAATATAAAACCTGAAGAACTGAAATTAGATATATTAGCAAAAAAAATGAATGTACCAGTTTCAAAAATTATAAAAGATCAATTTATGAAGGGACTTATTCTCAGACCAGGGCAGTCTCTTTCGTTGGAAGATGCTATAAATTTATCTGAAAATTACGGTTGTGATCTTGAGATAATAGAAGAAAAAATTTCTGATCCAATAGAAAAACTAAAAAAATACTATGATGACTTGTATAAAAATGATGAATTAATTTTACGACCACCAGTTGTAACGGTTATGGGTCATGTTGATCATGGTAAAACAACGCTTCTCGATAATATAAGAAATACAAAAGTAGCTGATAAAGAAGCTGGAGGAATAACTCAAACAATAGGAGCCTATCAGGTACAGTTAGATGGGAAGAAAATTACTTTTATTGATACACCAGGACATGAAGCTTTTACTGAAATGAGAGCGAGAGGTGCACAAGCAACCGATATAGTAATTCTTATGGTTGCTGCAGATGATGGAGTAATGCCGCAAACTATAGAAGCATATAACCATGCAAGAACTGCAAATGTACCCATTATTGTAGCTATTAATAAAATTGATAAACCTAATGCAAATATTGAATTAACAAAACAGCAATTAGCATCTAAATTGAAATTGATTGCTGAAGATTGGGGTGGTGATACCGTAACAGTGCCAATTTCAGCGAAGATGGGTGAAGGTGTAGATGAATTACTAGAAATGATATTGCTTGTTTCTGAAATGTCAGATATAAAATGTTATCCAATGGGAAATGCCAGAGGTATAATTATTGAATCGAATTTAGACAAAGCTATTGGTCCTGTTGCTTCGGTAATAATTAAAGATGGTACTTTAAATTTGGGAGATTATATTGTTGCTGGATCTACATATGGAAAGGTAAAAGCACTTAAAGTTGGAAATAACAGAGTAAAAAAAGCTGTTCCTTCTCAGGCAGTACAAATCTTAGGATTCAATGATGTTCCAGATGTGCATTCCATAATATATGTTGTTGATAATCTTGA
>CAZGZM010000271.1:0-3325 GCA_964529955.1 uncultured Thermotogaceae bacterium | reverse complement strand
AAAAAACACACCGGACCCCCGGTCTGGGTCCCGGGACATGCAGAACAGTTCAAAGGAGGAAAACCTAATTCATGGCATAAGATTTTCTACTTCACCAGATGAAATAACAGATGAAAAAATAAAGATTATTAAAAAATATCCAGTGAAAATGATAGAAATTGGAGTTGAATCCTTTGATGAAAAAGTACTAAAAAAAGCTAAAAGACCTCATGGAGTAAAAGATGTATACCGTTCGATTGAATTGATTAAGAAAGAAGAAATTCCCTTTGGAATACACCTGATGACTGATCTTCCTTTTTCCAATTATAATAAAGATTTGCAATCAGTTTTAGAAACGATAAATCTAAAACCAAATGTGGTAAGAATACATCCTACGGTTATACTCAAAGGTGCTCAGCTTGAAAAGGATTATCTTGAAAAAAAGTACACACCAAAATCTATCGAAGAAACAGTCGCCGATCTTTGGAAATTTTATGTACTAATAAATGCTAAAAAAATAAAAATATCAAGAATTGGAATTTGCCTTTATGGAGAACAAAGGAAAAGTGTAGTTGCGGGGCCGTACCATGAAGCACTTGGGGATATTGTTAAAAGTATGGTTTATTTCAGAATACTTGAAAAAATTTATAAAGAAAAGGAAGAATTAAAAATTCCAATTTCACAAAAAAATATCTTTACAGGATATAAAAAAAATATTATAAAGGAATTTGAGAGGAATAAAATAAAATATAATTTCTGCGAAACAGATGAAATTGATATAGAATATTATATAAGGGCGCTTGCATCGGAATTACTGGAGGGGAATAAATGAAACTTTCTTCGATTTACTTAAAGGGTTTTAAAAGTTTTGCAAAACCCACTAAAATCGAAATATCAAAGAGTACAACTGGAATTGTAGGTCCAAATGGTAGCGGGAAATCAAATATTGTTGATGCAATTAAATGGATTTTTGGATCTCAGTCAATGAAAAACATAAGAGCAGATTCAAGCGAAGATATCATATTTAGTGGATCTGAAAATTTTCCTCCTTCAAATTCAGCTGTTGTTGAAGTTTCCTTCCATACTGAAGAAGGACTTCTGAGAATATCAAGAGTGCAGTCAAGAGAAAGCGGTTCAAAATATTTTATTAATAACAAGCTATGTAGAAGAATGGATATAAAAGAGATATTCAAAGGAACAGGGGTTGGAGTAGATATTTATTCCATTGTTGGTCAGGGACAGGTAGACAAGGTTGTTTCTTCATCGCCCTATGAATTGAGAATTCTTCTTGAAGAAGCTGCGGGAACTGCTGTTTATAGGGAGAAGAAAAGAGAAGCTCTTGGTAAGTTATCTGCTACCGAAGCCAACTTAAATAGACTTGAAGATATAATATTTGAACTGAATAAAAGGAAAAAATCTCTTTATCTCAAAGCAAAAAGAGCGGAGAAATATCTTGAATACTCTGAAAAACATAAAGGATTAAACTTACTATATTATGGAAATTTAAAAATAAATCTGAACCAAAAATCTCAGGAATTAAATGAAAATAGAAATGCATTAAACGAAGAAATAAAAGCACTTCAAAAAAAATTAATTGAACACGAAACAAATCTAGGTGTTCTTCAACAGGAATACTCTGAAGCCGATAAAGAAATAGAAAGCATGACTCAGCAACTTGAAGATTATAAAAAAAGACAGAATGATCTTCATGATCTCAAAGAAATGTATACAAGAAGATTAAACGAAAAGGAAAACCTTTTGATAGAAGCTTCAACTAAATACGACAACCTTTTAAATGAAAATGAGAATCATGAAAAAAGAAAAAATGAAATTAAAATGATTTTAGAAAGTGTAAAAAAGGATTCCGAACAACTGGAAGAAGAAATAACAGATTTAGAAGAAAGGAAAGATGAGGTAATAAAGAAATATTCTTCTGAGGAACAAACCTTTTTTCAAATTCAGGAAGAATTGGATACAAAAATTAAGAGGCTTTCTAAAATTGAAAATAACATAGAAAGATGCAGTAATACCATTGATGATACTAAAAAGAGATTAGAGTTAATACAAAATCAATTTAATATTAAAAACGAGAGATTAAATGACCTCAATGAAGAAATTGAAGATCTTTCTTCAAAGGGAAAGGAAAGATCAGAAAAACAAAGAGAATTGGAGGAAGATTTAGTCAATGCAAAAAATAATTTAAATGAATTAGAAGAGAAATTAGATAACTACAAAGAGAAAGTATCCTCTCTAAATAATGAAAAAAGAAAAACTGATGTTGAAATAAATACTCTTGAAAGACAACTTCTAGAATACACTGGGTTTTCAAGAACCATCCAGGAAGTATTCAAAAGAAAGGAAAACTTCGATGGGCTTATAGATGTTGTTGCTAATATCATTGAAGTGCCTGAAAGAATTGAAACAGCAATATCTATATTGCTGGGGGGTAGGATGCAGGATATAGTTGTTTCAAATACAGTTACAGCAAGAAGAATAATTGATTTTTTAAAGCAGTATAGAATAGGAAGAGTAACCATGTTGCCCCTTGATACGATTACAAGCAATTTTAAAAGATTTAAAAAAGTAGAAAGTCATTCAGGATTTGTTGGATACGCTTCAAAATTATTAATTGCAGAAGATAAATACGAAATGGTTTTAGATTTTCTCTTCGGAAATTCTATAATTGTTGAAAGTTTTGATGATGCAGTTCAGATTAGACAAAATCTTAAATTTAATGGAAGGCAGGTTTCTCTTGATGGGCAGCTTTTTTCTGCAAGAGGGTCAATAACAGGGGGATTTGTTGGAAAGGAAGCTAGGACAGATTTAATAGGTAGAACTAGAAAAGTGGATGAACTCAAGGAATTATCGGCGAATTTGTCAAGAGACATAAAGAAATATGAGAAATTAATTTATGACACACGGAATGACATCACAGAAGCTAGAGGGCTAATAAGGGTTCTGAATGAAGAATTGAATGATGTGATTTCAAAAAATGCTTCTCTTAACAGAACACTGCAAGAACTTGTAAAAAGCAGAGGTGAACTACAAAAAGAAGTTGAAGAATTAGATAATTTAAACAGGGGATACAATGAAACCCTTCACAAAACAATTAAAATAAAGGAAGATTCAGAAAAGGAACGTGAGGAACTAATTAAGAAAAAGAATGAATTGAGCGAAGTAGTTAAAGAATACAATACGAAAATGAAAGAAGAAAAGGAGAAACTTGATAATATTCAAACTGATCTTATTGATAAAAAATTTAAGCAAAGTACAAATTCTGAAAAAAAAGAGCAGTATGAAAATGAAATAAAATCAATTAATTCAAAAAAAGAAGAAAACACTCATA
>CAZGZM010000270.1:0-3329 GCA_964529955.1 uncultured Thermotogaceae bacterium | reverse complement strand
GGATTTAATATGAGAAATATAAACCCTATTCCAGATGATATTCCATGAATTTTTCCTGAAAGCGTTTCTGGTGTATTTTTCTCATCTTCTGAAAAAAAACCAGCTAAAATACAACCCACTCCATAAACAATGATACCTGCAGTATACCAATTATAAGCCCAGGTATTTTCGTTAATTATTATATACTGTAATATAGAAAATACTATGAATAATGTTCCCACTATTTTCAGGTTTGTAGATTCATATTTCTTAACTGGACTTTTATATGTCCCTAGAGTGCTTATTGTTTGAACTAAGTGATTATAATCAGGATAGCGAAATCCTATAATTACCGGAACTAATAAATCAATTAATGATGCAGTTATTAATATTAAAAATGAAATAATGTATATAGTACTTTCCATAAATGCTCCTTTTTTGAAACGAATTCTTTTTATAACTTATACTTACTATTATGTAAGTTGCAAATTATCAGAGAATTGTTAAAGCAAGAAATATTGTTATAAGTACAAACTACGTATATTTCAAACCGATAGAACAAATCTTAGAATAAAATTCAAGAAAGTTTTTCTCCAAGTTTATAAGCATTTTTCATTATCTTTTTCTCTTTGTTTTTTCTTATTTTTAAAAGTGTATCGGTATAAACCACCTTTCCTACTATTTTGCATTTTAATTTCTTTGCGTATATTTTCATTGCTTTCAAAGTTACAGGAAGATCACCTGAGATATGAGAGACAGGAAAGGGAGCAGTTAATGCTGTTACAAAAATTATTTTCTTATTTCTCATAGACTGAACCGGTCCAAAATTCTTCATTTCTTTTCTAATTACTTTAAATTTATCAAATGTTTTTAATTCATGAAATTTAGCAGCGTTTTCAGGCTTATACATAGCGTATCCAGTATGTCTGTCAAAGAAATTTTTCATTATTCCCGGGACATTTCCCCAGTAACTGGGCGCTCCTAAAATTATGCAGTCTGTTTTTTCTATCTTTTTATATATGGCAGCAAAGTCATCCTCTATAATGCACCTTTTCAGTTTTACACATGCCCAACAACCTCTACATTCATTTATCTTGTAATCAAAAAGATTTATGATTTCTGATTCGTGACCGTTTTTCTCAGCCCCCTCAATTATTCTTTTACAAATCCTTTCAACGTTTCCGTTCCTTCTGTTAGTTCCGATAATTGCTGTAATCTTCATTTTTTTCACCTTGTTTTAATCAAATTACATATTTTTATATCCGGATTCTATAAAATATTAAGTAAAATATAGAGTTATAAATATAATATAGATATATCTATGCTTTTATAACACGTCTATTTTAAAGTGTCAACACAATGAAAAATTCATAATGGAAAGAACTTCTAACAAGGTTAAAAGATTTCTTCATATGAGCCATAAGAAATCCTTTTTATATTTTAAAACATAATTTTTTACTCAAGTGGCTCACTTTTCAATGAACATCTGGCTTAATTTTAAGTTGATAAAAATAATTGCAAAGAAAATTTAAATATAATAAGAAACTTCTTTATTAATGCAAGCAGCTTTAAATAAAAAAGCCACATTTACATGTGGCTAAAAATTAATACTATTTGAAATTTTTTGCATGAAGTATTCTTAATATTTATTCAGTAATTTCTCTTTTTCTGAATTGCAAACCTAAAGCAGTTCTGTAAGGGAATCCTGCCCAATGAGTATGCTCTTCTGTAAATTCACCATTGTCATCTTGATCCCAAACACCTTCATTAGACGATTCAATTAAATCGAGATAGTTATCATAAGGCATTGATTTGAGATATATACCGAAAAATGCAGTAGCAAAGTGCTGAACAATATTATTTAGTCTTTTATTATCCCATGCTGGTTCATTATATCTTAAAAAATCATCAGATGTCATTTTGAATGATGGGAGTGGATTAGGACCGTATGCATTGGGAGCTACATTATGTCTTGCATTTTCAACTGTGAGTAGATAACTTTCAGAATTTATAGCCCAATCAAAAAATAATTTTACTCCGTTTTCATATCCAGCGACATCATCATATTCTCCGACAACAAAGAAAGAAGGTGTTTCAAGTCCTTTCATTGTTTCTTCATTCCAAAAATATGCAGCACCCCATGGAGACATTGCAAATATGGCTTTGATTCTTGGATCGATTGTCTCTTCATATTCTGGATTTCCTGATTGTCTCATTGATAGATAACCACCAGGAACACCCCAAGAATAATTCGCGCTTGCTTCAGTATATCCAGCTCCTGCGACATTTATAATCCCATAACCACCCATTGAATATCCTGCTAATCCTACGTTATCGGTATCAACTAGATTATATAAGAAAGAGTTTTCATTTTTTGAAAGTTCTTCTGTTTTATCCAGTGTGAAAAGTATATCCAGTGACCTATTGAGAAGAGTACTGTAGAATTGATTTTGATCAATAACAGTAGAATCAGTATGATCGATAGCGATAACAACATATCCCTTAGATGTAAGATTTTCTGTTAGATAAGACATCATAAACCTTGTACCAGGATAACCGTGAGATAGAATAATAAGAGGAAATTTACCGTCTACTGGTTCAGCATTTCTTAACGCTCTTCCCATGTGAATAATGCTTTCATCAACATAATTAGGGTCATCATAATTAGTCAATTCATTTTTATTTTCAGGAATTATTGCTGGATACCATACTTCTAAAGTTAGAGGCCTATCATAAATAGGTTCAGGGTTTTCTTTAGAATAATTTAATATATCTATCCTACCTGGATCTGATACATAAAGTGTTCTAACTCCTACTTGATAATCACCACGATAAGCTAATTCTGGAGCATCTGGTAAAGGATCTCCAATTATAAAATCAGATGCAAAAAAAGTAATTGGAACAATAAGTAAAAACAAAATAAAAAGTTTTTTCATAATATATAACCTCCTTTAATTTATTACAAAATTAGTTTAGAGAATGTTAAGGTTAACATCAAGTCGTTTATGAGGTCATAAGAAAAGATCTGATTTAATTAAAAGTGATTAAATAAAAATTACTTCGTAAAGCTTAGGATTATTAGTTAGTTATGCTAATTTATTTTTAAATTAAAATTCTTAAATAGTTTTAAATTTTTTAAAATCAAAAGATTTTTCCTTATGAATCATAAGAAATCCCTAGATTTTTTAAACATAATTTTTTTATGAAGGTGTTTCATCATTCATCTAAATGATATTCAAGATTTTCTTTGAAAACTCTTCTCCAAACACTGCGCGCCATAAACACGACTCTGCTTTTATGTTCTTTTTCTTTGTCACCATTCTATTATCTGCTCACTAATCTCCCACATC
>CAZGZM010000269.1:2670-3335 GCA_964529955.1 uncultured Thermotogaceae bacterium | reverse complement strand
ATGTTTTTGCTACATCGTAATGTATAAAGTTTGGAACTGTTATAGAAACAAAATCAATACAATCTTCTCTTTGAGATTCCCTTTCTGCCATTTCCTGATATGTTTCATATGTTCTGTCTTTGTCTATTCCTAATTCAGCAGCAGTTTCATATACTTCTTCAACTATATTTGAAAAACTCCCTGCAACAATCTTTGCTTGTCCATTTAATGCAATAGCTGCTCTATGAACTGGACCAATAAAAGAGCCGGGTCCACCTCCGACCATTCCATAAGTCAATTTATTATTTGCGTTATCAAGTGATCTTCCCTCAATCATTTTTTCACCTCCGGTTGATACCTTCCTATACATGAATTATTATATAAAATAAAAAGAGTTTTGTTAAATATTGAATAGAACAACAAAAAGGAGCATTTTTAATCTAATCAATTCTATTTAGCTATAAACATATTTCATTGCATACAGGTTGATTTTTTGCGATGTATCATAATTGTTAAGTTTCTTTTTTTAAATTATTCATATAAATAAAAACCTCATCATTGATAAGGCTATGCTATAATAATGATGAGGCACATTAATCAAGTATATTATAAAGAATTATGTTCTCTTTGCTCTAAGTTTTCCTTCTTCCTTTCTAACATTAGCGAGTGATTGCGTATATGGCTTA
>CAZGZM010000269.1:0-2660 GCA_964529955.1 uncultured Thermotogaceae bacterium | reverse complement strand
ATAAAGGTTGATTTATTGCGATGACTCATAATTGTTAAATTTCTTATTAAAAATTATTCGAATAAATAAAGACCTCATCATTTATAGGTTATAAAATGATGAGGCTAGTAAATAAAGAATGAATCAAAATGAATTAAGTCCTCTTTGCCCTAAGTTTTCCTTCTTCTTTCCTAACATTAACGAGCGCTTGAGTATATGGCTTATTATAAACTGCACAGCCGACAGGCATCTGTCTTATAAGGAATTCAATACAACTATCACATGCAGTACACCATTTTACTTCTTCCGGTTTGCCTTCCATTAACTTCTTTGGTAAATAAGGATCTGCAAATGATTGTCTTCCCAATACAACAACGTCTACAACACCATCATTAATATTTTTATTACCCCAGTATTCTAATGTATTTTCTTCTTTTTTAACAGCCTGGAGATTGTTTCTTCCGTCTCTGAATATTGAGTATGCAGAACCCATAACTACTGTCTCCGGTTTAAGATTGTCCTTCAATACCTTTGAGAAATAGTGGTGAAGATATGCATAATCAGGAATTGACTTGTCAGGTTGTGATAATGCTAAAGTTATAGATGGGCTTCCTGCTGATTGTAATATGTATGAAGCGCCTCTTTCTTCTAAACCTTTACAAAGTGCTATTGATTCAGTTAAGTCCATAACAGCTGTGTCAGGACCAGCAGAACCTGTTCCTCCAGGGAATCCTTCCCATACTGAAACCTTTGAACCTAAGATGAAATTAGGATCATTAACTTCTTTGTTAATTCTTTCCATCAATTCAAATGCAAATCTGCTTCTGTTTTCCCATGATCCTCCGTATTTCCAGTTTCTGTCATTATATGGTCTTAAAATCTGTGAACCGAGGTATCCGTGTGAAAACTTAAGATCGATACCGTCTGCACCAACATCATGAGCAATTTTTGCAGAAGTAACGAACTGATCCATAATTTTTTCAATATCTTCTTCTTCTAAAATTCTTCCACCGAATCCTGGTAAAGGTTTAACACATACTCTTTCGGAAAAATCAGGATGACTTAATTCTCCTGAATGAGTTAATTGAAACAAGAAAATTGTATCTGGATTTACCTTTTTCATTTCAGCAACGAACTTTGTTAATGCTTCTCTATTTCTTGGCATAATGCTTAACTGGTTCTTTCTGCCTCTGCTATCATAAGTTACTGTTATAGCTTCCAGATCAACGATTCCAGCTTGACCTTCAAAAAGTTTTCTATATCTGTCATAAGTTAAATCAGAAGGGTTTCCTTCTTCATCAGAGTCACAACATTCCATGGCATTCCATGCTAATCTGTTTGGAGCAACTTTATTTCCAATCTTCACAGGTGTAAATAAAACGTCCTTTTCTGGCATAATAATATCCTCCTTGATAAAATTGTATTTGTTGAATTAAACACATTCTAAAATTATTTTATAATTTTATTATATACCAGTACAATACCATAAGCATAAATAAATAATACTAGCTTAGGACTAGTATAAATGTGTTTTTATTTCTTGATTATATTCGATTGTAGATGAATAGAGGTATTTATAATATGAAAACGCTATTTATCAAAATATTATTTTTAATTGGTTTTTCTTATATATAAAATCTATTATAATTAGTTCTTATTGACAAATAAATAATTACATGGAATAATTCATAAATGATACATTGTTTCATATTACAATAAGAGGAGCTAGTATATGAATGAATTTTTACTCCATAATACCAGTAAAGAAATAGAAAAGAAGAAACATATACCTGGTATTTATCTAAACGAGGATTATCTTGATAAAGACAATATATTAAAGAGCAATGAATTTCTAATGTTTATATTGGACAGTATTCAGGATGGTGTCAGTATACTTGATCCCGAAATGAATATCATATTTATTAATAGAACAGTGAAAAATTGGTATGAATTTCAGAAAAATTTTTTCAATAGAAAATGTTATGAAGTATATCATAACAGAAAAACTCCATGTGAATTCTGTCCTGTTCAATTATCAATTGAATCAAACAAACCGGAGATGGGAGTTGTTCCATATCAGACAAAGAATAAAGATATTGGATGGCAGGAGCTATATTCTATTCCTATTTATAATAATAACCATAAGATAATTGGTTTTTTAGAGTATATAAGGGATATTTCATTTCAGAGATACATCGAACATAAATTCAGTGATTTAATGGACAGATTTGATAATATTGAAAAAAAGAATGATCTTCTTCAAAATTTGCTGAAACAGAAGGAATCTGAAAAGAGTGAAATTGAAAATACAATTGCAATAAATATGGAAAAATATGTAAAACCCTCTCTGGATTTTTTAAAAAAATGTGCGAATGGAAATGATGTCAAACTTGTTGAGGAACTTATTGATGAAATTGTTTATCCCATTACAAAGAAAAGGTCATCAATATATGATTTATTTACTTCTAGGGAATTGCAGATAGCTAAGTTAATTCGTGATGGAAAAACTAGCAAAGAGATAGCTGATGCACTATGTGTTACAAAAAAAACAGTTGATTTTCATAGATCAAATATCAGAAAGAAATTAAAAATAGATAGTAAAAAAACTAACCTGAGAACATTTCTAATAACCCATACATAAAAACACCATGCATTTTTCGTCGACAAGTATAAACAAAGCG
>CAZGZM010000268.1:0-3349 GCA_964529955.1 uncultured Thermotogaceae bacterium | reverse complement strand
TAATCAGCTTAGCTCTTTCATTTGCAGAATTAATAGATTCTTCAGAAATATCAAGGCCTGTTGCATTCTCTGAGCCTAAAATTAAAGTTCTGAGTAATCAAGTACCATCCCCACAACCAAAATCAAGAACCGAGGAAGTTTTTGAGAGCCATCTCAATCCATCTTCAATTTCCTTGAATGGGATAGGATTAATTATCATTTCAAGATTTTTTCTTTTATTTTTAAATATATTATTCCAGAAATTTTTTGTTTGTTTATAATTAAATTTCATGCGATGACCTACTTTAAAATATAAAAAACCTCCCCTTTATTGGGGGAGGTTTCATACTGAATGAACTTTATCTATGTATGAGCGAGATGTTTCAACGATTTTATCTTTATTTTTTGTAAGATTTGAACCAACTCCAACAGCTATAACTCCTGCTTTGAACCAATCCAGAATATTATCTATATTTACTCCACCTGTAGGTATTACTTTCGCTTCAGGGAAGGGACCTCTTAAAGATTTGACAAATGCTGGTGAAAGGACTGCGGCAGGAAATGATTTAACAACTTCAGCTCCCATTTTTTTAGCATGAATATATTCAGTAGGAGTCATGATTCCAGGGATGTATAAAATATCTCTTTCCTTTGAAATTTCAAAGAGTTCGTCTTCTGTATGTGGAGAAACTACGAATTGAGCTCCAGCATCCACTGCTGAATTAAACTGATCTTTATTTATTACTGTTCCTGCTCCAAGAAGAATATCAGAAAAATTATCTCTCAATCTTTTTATAAGTTTAGAAGCGTCTGGAACTGTGAATGTAATCTCAATTGTTTTTATTCCGCCTTCAATTATTTTTTCAACCATATTATAAGTTTCATTTGCATCTTTCCCTCTGATTACAGCAATAATTTTATTTTCTATTATTCTATTAATCATATTAAACCTCCAAAATCTTATCTAATTTTTTGATTGCGTTCTCAGGGATCTCCCATGATACAGCCTCAATATTTTGCATTAGTTGATCAATGTTTTGAGCACCAGCAATTATCGATGTGATTTCAGGTTTCTGTATGAGCCAGTTTATTGCAAGCTGACTTGTAGG
Organism: uncultured Thermotogaceae bacterium; assembly: GCA_964529955.1. Classification (GTDB taxonomy): domain Bacteria; phylum Thermotogota; class Thermotogae; order Petrotogales; family Kosmotogaceae; genus JASGMR01. Next base: position 2,261 of record CAZGZM010000268.1, on the reverse strand, counting down.
TTTACCTATTTCCTTAGCAACTTCTCTTATTTGAAGTGATTTTTGGTAATACTTCATAAAAAGATCTCCATTCAGTTTAGGATTTGCACTTCTGACATCGCTTTTATCAAAATTTCCTGTTTCCTTAAAAGAATCAGTTAACAATCCTTGGAATAATGGACTGTAAGGAAGGAAAGCCATTCCGTTTTTCAGAACAAAGGGGAAAACTTCTTTTTCTGTTCTGTATTCCAAAGGAATATTGTGATAACTTTCAGGATTTCTTTCCAGCATGTTATATAAGCCTTGCATACTTGATATTTCAGCAAAAAACATCGCTGATTGTGCTTCATCAATGGAAAAATTAGTGAGTCCAATATATCTGATTAAACCTTCTTCTTTAATTCTGTTTAATGTTTTCATAGTGTCTTTAATATCGGTATTTGGATCTGGCCAGTGACATTGATAAAGATCTATATAGTCTACATCCAATCTCTTTAAAGAATCATTAATTTCTCTTTTAATACTGTCAGGACTTAAATTGTTTGAAATATTTCTGTCTTCATCCCAAACTAATCCACATTTTGAAGCAACAAAAACATTTTTTCTGTGTCCCTTAATAGCTTTTCCAAGAACTTCTTCAGCGTGACCAAATCCATATACAGGTGCAACATCAAAGAAATTAATTCCATTATCAATTGCAGTATGAATTGTTTTAATAGAATTTTCATCTGTTGTTCCATTCCAGAAATCTCCGCCTGAAATACCCCAGCACCCATATCCAAGAGCAGAAAGTGATTCCTTTATTTTTTCTACTTTCTTATAAATCATATAATTCCTCCCCATTTCTGATTATAGTAAATTATTGGCTATTATCTATTTATTACTTCTTTTAGCTATGTTTTATACATACTTACTATCTTTGACAAATTTTATTTTATATTATTAAATAAGTATGGTAATGTATGGTTATACGTACAAGATGATATTAGTAACATTTCAGTATAATTATAATTCAAAAATTGGTCTTATTCAACTATATTATATGATTATTTCGCAAAAGAAATTAAATGAAAATTTTCCTTTCAGTCTTTGAAAATCGAAGAAAATTAAATCAGAACAGTTATAAATTTGTATAATTGGTCCTGATTCTTCAAAATACAGTTTGATTATTTTATTATTTGCGCTCATAATAGCAGTATGATTTCGCAAATATCATTTAGTATTTTCGCAAAAGGAGATTTATGAAAAGAACTAAGATTTCTGATATCGCTAGAGTAATGGGAGTATCCCCTTCGACAGTTTCAAGAGCTATAAATTATAAAGAAGGTATAAGTGATGAACTTAGAGAAAAAATTTTAAATGTAGCTCAAGAGATGTATTACTCATTTGATACAAAAAAGGAAATTAGCGAATTAAAAAAGAGGATAGGCGTTATTATTCCCGATATTTCGAATCCTTTCTTTTCTAAAATTCTATATGGAATACAAAGCGTTCTTATAAAAGAAGACTATTCGATATTTTTTGTGAATACAGACGAAGATGCCAAAACAGAAAAAATGTATTTGAAGAATTTTATAAATATAAAAGTTGACGGAATTATTTCAGCACCTTCAGCTGGAGTTGAGAAAAAAGCTTATTATAATGTTCTGGAAAAAAAGATTCCTGTATTGTTATTTGATAGAAAGATTGAAGGATTAAATGTAAGTTCAGTAACATTAAACAACTACGATGCAGTATTTATGGTAGTTAGATACCTTGTGGAGAACGGACATAAAAAAATAGCTTGTGTAAGTGGAATACCTGAGATTTACACCGGAAGACAAAGAATGGAAGCTTTTGAACAGATAATGAAAACCTTTAATTTGAATCCAGATATGATAATTACAGGAAATTTCAATGAATACGATACAAAAAATGAAGTTAAAAAATTTTTAAGTGTTAATAAACCAACAGCAATTTTTTCATCAAATAACAAATCAACATTAGGTCTTTTAGAAACTGTAAAAGAAATGAAAATGAAAGTACCAGATGATTTATCAATTATTGGTTTTGACCCTGAACCCTGGACTGAGCTCTTGGATATTGCAGCTGTTTCACAACCTAGACTATCAATTGGTTCTCTTTCTGCTCAGATTTTGTTAAGAGAAATTCAGAACAAGAGTGATGGAATTCAGAACATTGTTTTGAGTCCGGAATTAAGGGTGAACAATTCAATAAAAAAAATAAATTAAACTATCTTTTAAAGGGAGGTTAGTAACATGAAAAAACTTTTAGTATTGTTA
>CAZGZM010000267.1:0-3363 GCA_964529955.1 uncultured Thermotogaceae bacterium | reverse complement strand
ATTATAGAGATATTTTTAGCAGTATTAATGAAAAAATAAATTTAATAAAGTCATCGATTTATCTTCTTGAGAATGATGAATTAAAAGAAGAAATCGAAGAATTCTATTCAAATAAGGGAAATTATTCCGAATTTAAAAATCTTCTAACATCTCTTTCAAAGGAAACTGGTCAAAGCTTTGTATATGGACAAGTGCTTAGTGAATTTGATATTTTGTCTTCCTCGTTGGGAAACAACTCATTTATGGAAATCATATTTGAAAGATGGAATCAAATTGAATGGATAGGTAGATTTTCAAAATTATTTTCTGATTCACTTAGCGAATTGGATTTAACTCAGAAACCTGAAGAAGTTGAAAAAGTATATTACAGGGGAAGACTGAGTGATCTGAATAAATCATTCGAAATTGTATTCGATGACATTTCAGCCGTATGGTTTAAAGATGATACTTCTTATGGGAGGGTTAATTTTAATGCTGGAGAAGTTTTTTTGAATTTCTGGCAAAACTACGTTGATGCATGGAATGCAGCTCCCTTTGGAAGATATTATTTGAATACAGTTTTTGTAGCTGTCACAACAACCGTTTTAGAAATAATTTTCGCTGCTATGGCCGCCTTTGCATTTGCAAAAATGGATTTTTTTGGTAAAAAATTTATATTCTCACTTTTTTTAGCGACAATGATGGTTCCAGGAGAAGTTTTACTCGTTCCAAATTTTATCACTTTGACCAACTTGGGATGGGTTGATACATATTACGCTTTGATTGTTCCATGGGTTGTAAGTGTTTTTGCTATATTCTTACTTAGACAGCATTTTATGACTATTCCAGATGAACTTTACGATGCTGCAAAAATAGACGGTATGAATAAATGGAAATTTCTCTGGGGAGTTATGGTTCCTCTTTCAAAACCAGCTATAATAACTGGGGCCCTATTAAAATTTGTTGGAAGCTGGAATTCCTTTCTCTGGGTTTTAATTATTACTAAAAGTCCTGAATATAGGACATTACCAGTTGGTTTACAAAACTTTAGCAGTGCGACAGGAACAGAGTATAATTTACTTATGTCAGCAGCAACATTTTCAATTATTCCGGTTGTGATATTATTTTTGATAACTCAGAAGTACTTTATAGCAGGAATATCTAGGAGTGGATTAAAATAGCAAGAAAAAAATTGAGACCAATATGGATTATATTTTTGTTAATACTTGCTTTTTTAGTTTTTGTAAATATTAGAACGATACTTGAATATAGAGCTGTTCAAGAAGAACTTAAAATGGTTGAAGATTCTTTTGAAAAATTAGAACAGGAATTAAAAATAAAACAACAACAATTGAATATTCTTCAAGATTCAGTTGAAAAGGGTAGAAATGAGGATAATTAAAATTGAAATTTGTTGTTACGACTTCTAACAGACCTCGTGGAGAACAAATATTGAAGGCAAAAGAAATTGCTGAAAAATTTGATTCCAAATATATAAAAAGAAAAAATGTCCTTGAATATAAAAGAGAAAATAATATAGATTTCTTTTATATTATTGATAAAAATAATCAGTTAAAGATTTATGATGGAAAAGAAATGTTCTTTTTCCATCCTGCTATGTCTAAGGTAAGACAGAAAAATTTAAAAGATGGCCAGAGAGACCATCTGATTGAATCAATTGAGCCAAAGGGAAATGAAGAAGTTTTAGATTTAACTTTAGGGCTGGGAAGTGAAGCGCTTTTAATGGCTAAATTTCTTCCAGAGGGAAAGGTTATTGGAATTGAAACTTCAATTCATATTTTTAGGATTGTTTCCTATGGTTTAAAAAATTATCCCTTTCAATATGAGTGGCTTAAGCAGGCAGCTTCAAGAATAGAAGTGATAAAAATGAATATGAAAAGATATATTGAAGAAGCTGAAGATAATTCATTTGATATTGTTTATTGTGACCCTATGTTTGATGTTCCAATATTCAAATCAGATTCACTTAACCCTATAAGGAGATTTGCCAGCTATGATACAGTAGAAGAAAAAGATTTTGAAAATATGAAAAGAATCAGCAGAGATAAAGTTATAATTAAAAGTAGAACTACAGATAAATTATTTCAAAGAATGAAAGAATTTGGATTTGAGGATATACACGGGAGCAAAAGAACCGGTGTAATGTATGGTGTTATGAAAGTAAAATGAAAATTCCAATTATATTAGGACCAACAGCAGTTGGAAAAACTTCTTTACTGGTTGAACTTTCAAATAAATTCAATTTTCAAATTATATCTCTTGATTCGAGACAAATATATAAGTATCTTGATATAGGTACTGCAAAACCAACATATGATGAAAGAAAATCAATAAAGCATCATTTGATTGATTTTGTTCAACCAGAAGAACAATACGATGTAAACAAGTATTTTAAGGAGTCAAAAAGGGTTGAAGAAGATCTTTTAAAAAAAGGTGTCTTCCCAGTTTACAGCGGAGGAACAGGTCTTTATGCTGATGCTGTTCTAAAGGGCATTATAAATGGATTGGCTAGAAATAATTTGGTTAGGGAAATCCTTAATCATATTCATAAAACAAATAAGGGATATTTGTATGATATCTTAAAATCTGTTGATCCTGTAGCTGCAAATAGAATTCATTCTAATGATTTAAAAAGAATAGTTAGATATTTGGAAGTATTTTTAATAAGTGGAAATCCTTTATCAGATTTGCAAAATAATTATCAAGAAAGTCAGCGATATCAGATTATCTTTTTAAATAGGAATAGAAAGGAATTGCATGAAAGAATTTCTGAAAGAGTAGATTATATGATAGAAAGAGGACTATTTGACGAGGTGTTAAATTTTTATAAAATGAGTTATAATAAAACATACAATGCTTTTCAAACTATAGGCTATTCTGAGATTTTTGATTATTATAATGGACTTGTTAGTAGAGAAGAATGTGTAGAATTGATAAAAAGAAATACTCGCAGGTACGCAAGAAGACAGATAATTTGGTTTAGAAGATATAAAGATTCTATCCAAATAGATTTGAGTAGTACCACTAAAAAAAGCGTTTATACAATTTTTTCTATTATATTTAATGACTTTTGGGGGTGTAATTATGGCTGAGAAATTTAATCTGCAGGATAGATTTCTGAATACTTTGAGGATTCAAAAAATCGAGGTTAAAATTTTTCTTGAAGGTGGATTTCAAACGAAGGGGATCGTAAAATCATTTGATAATTTTACAGTTTTATTGGAAAATGAAAACGAACAAGCTTTGGTTTATAAGCATGCAATTAAGATGATGGAACCAAAGAGATATGTGAAATTATCATCGTAACTGGAATTGGAGGAATATAACTGAGAAACGCACTATTATTAGCAGTTTTTAACAGAG
>CAZGZM010000266.1:0-3374 GCA_964529955.1 uncultured Thermotogaceae bacterium | reverse complement strand
CAGTATGAAAATGAAATAAAATCAATTAATTCAAAAAAAGAAGAAAACACTCATAATATTATGGAACATTCTGCTAATATGAAAAAGTATGAAGAGGAAACAGAGAGATTCAAAGAGCAAATTTCTACTCAGGAAACTGAACTTAACTCAATAAAAGCTGATATAGAAAACCTTTTTGATTCTATGAAATTTCATAGAGAAGGAAAGGATGAACATTATAGAAAACTTCAAAATTTGGAAGATTCAGTAAAAGATATTAAAGACACTAGAGAAGAAAAAAGAGAAAAAATCCATAATTTAGATTTAAAAATTCAAGAAATCTCAATCAATTTAAGCAACGTTAATCAAAAACTGGAAAGTCAGAATGAAGAATTTGAAAAAGTTGACGAGGAGAGACTTCTTGAGGTTAAATCGGAACTTGACGATATAGAGAATAAAATGAAATTTCTTGGTTCTGTAGATCTTGAAGTTATAAATGAATACAAAGAAGTAGAGAAAGAATTTGAAGAACTAGACACTCAAAAGCAAGATTTAGAAAATGCCAAGGAAAAACTTGTCGATCTTATTGAAAAAACTGATAATGAGGCAAAAAACCTTTTTAGTAAAACCTTTGAAGAAGTCAATGAACATTTTAACAGATATTTTATGGAACTCTTCAATGGAGGAGAAGGTAAACTAAAAATTCTTCCTGGAGAAGATTTACTTGAAAGTGGTCTGGAAATATCCGTAAGGAGACCAGGAAGAAAGGTTCAAAAATTACAATTATTGTCAGGAGGAGAAAAGGCTCTTGTTGGAATAGCATTTGTATTTTCGCTTTTATACATTAAACCAAGTCCTTTTTATATATTAGATGAAGTTGATGCCCCTCTGGATGATTTTAACGCTGAAAGATATAGTAATATGCTGAAAGTACATACGGATGAAACACAATTTCTTATCATAACCCATAATAAAATAGTTATGAATGTGACTCAGATGCTTCATGGAGTAACAATGACAGATGGAGTATCTCAGATAATACCAGCAGAACTTGAATTACTTGAATAATTTACGAGGATTTATAAACAAATGATTTTAATATTTAATAACCTTAAGGCCATTTACGAATAATCTTCTTAATTTTAAATTTAGAATACTTGAATGATAATTCGATATAAAAGAAAGAAATAATTTTGAAAAACTCTTTTCTTTGAACATTTCTAAACTTTCATCTAAATTTTTATAAAATACTTTTCTAAATGATTCAGATAATTGAAGGTGCTGTGCTATCTTGAATAATCTATCTAAGAAATTTTGATTTATTTTTTCGGGATTATCATAATATCTTAGGATTGCTCTGGCTGCAAAGTCTCCTGAATCGATTGCATATGGTATTCCTTCTCCTGTCCAATTACTAACAAATCCTCCACTATCTCCTATAAAAAGACAACCGGGAATTGATTTGTTTATTTCATTGCTGAATTTGAGATTGAAAACAGGTATAGTAGATGCTTTAACCTCTTCAGGAGAATATGATGAAAGAATTTTTTTTGCTGTTTTATTATCCATTGAAGGAGGATATTTTCCTATCCCTACTTTACAGTAATTACCTGCATCAAATTTCCAGAAATATCCATTTTTAAAAAAAGAAATACTGTTACCCTTTGATATATTATTGCTTGATGTTTGATAAATAACAGAATAATTAGGATTGACAAGATCTTTATCTTTGAATAATCTAGTTCCAAAAACACCACATGCAACAATGAGGTATTCAGCTAAATATTCTTTATTTTCAGATATGAGTTCAAACTCATTATTTTTCGTTAATTTTATTCTTTCAATTTTATCTTTTTCAAATTTCGCACCACTATTTATAGCTTCTTTAAGTAAACAATTATCAAAATTGAATCTATCAATTACTTCAATTATAGGTTTTTTCCATATATATTTAACAAAGGGTTCAAACTTATTGTCACAATTTTTCAAAATATTTAATTCATTACTGCTATGAGATATATAACTAATATTGGGAAAAATTTTCTTTAATGTTTTTACAGTATTTGGAGTTAAGTTTCCACCACAAAGCTTATCTCTTGGAAAATCATCTTTGTCAATTATTAATACTCTGATTTGAGCTTCTGAGAGGGTTTTTGCCGCTGAAGAGCCAGCGGGACCACCTCCAACTACAATAACATCATACTTTTCTTGCATATTTTTTTTCATCCTTTTTTAATAATAGAGATAGAATCAGCAAGCCTGAGATAAAAATGAAAATAAATGCAATTCCATATTCAAGACCATACCTTTCACCGATATCTCCAACTACAAAATTAGTTATAATTGATCCAATAGAAGCAGCAAAGGTGAAGGTCCCCATAGCAAAGCTTATTCCTTTTTTTACTCTTCTGATAAGTAGAGCTTGGAGAGTTGGGAATATAGTTGCAAATCCCAGTCCAACTAAAAATACTCCTATTGATATGAATATTAGATTGTTTAATATAAGAACAAATAAAAATGATATCACAGAAAGTATATTCATGAATATCAAAATATTTACATAACCAACCCTTTCAACTAAAAAACCAGAGACAATTCTTCCGACAAATAGACCTCCCCAAAGAAGTGCCGGAAATATTGCTGAAAGACTTATCGATGCTTCCTTAATCTCAAATATATAAGCTGCTGCCCATGAAGTGAATCCAATTTCACTTCCCACATACAAAACAATACTTATAATAATAATCCAGAACGATGATTCTGTAAGAGCGTGAAATTTATCCTTGTTTTTTTTATGTTCTTTTCCTCCTTTATAAGATATTTTGTAAATAGGAAATGATAAAAAGAGAAAAAATACAAAACTTATAAAGGATATAGTGTAGGCGTACCACCAGGTATTTATTTCAGCAATGAAAATACTTATAATAAATGGAGAAATGATTGCTCCAAGTGCGTAAAGTGAATGCATTAAATTTAAAACTGTACCTGTGTTTTTATAATTTATATACGAAATAGATATTCCTGTAGCAGTTTCAAATAAAGCTAATCCAAATCCCATTACAGCAAATGCGATGTATAGAAGGTATATATCCCTTGAGATGATTATTCCAAGTATTCCAATTGCTGAAATACCCATAGCAATAGTAGTAATTTTAAACGGGCCTTTAATGGAAGCTATTATTGCACATACAATTGTACCAGTCATAAAACCAATAGGGTTTGCAGTTAAGAGAATTCCTGCTTGACTGTGATTTATATTGAATACTATTTCTATTGCAGGCAATACACTCCCCAGAATTAGTGAGTTGAATCCAAATATAAAAAAACCATATGAGTAAATTAAAGCGTACTTCTTTTTATTTTCCATAGGGAAATTTTATCATGATAAATTAATT
>CAZGZM010000265.1:0-3417 GCA_964529955.1 uncultured Thermotogaceae bacterium | reverse complement strand
CTTATTGAACGTTCATGGTTTTTACTTTTACGAATGGTCCCCCAAAGGAAACTGAAAGGGGGAATTGCTCCATCTTTCCACATCCGCCTCCAACCATGTCTCTTAATCTGTATTCCTCAGTAACATCTTCAATAAGGTTTAGAGTTTCAAAAACATTTCCTGAAATAACAGATATTTTTACCGGTTCTGCTATTACTCCATCTCTTATCATAAAAGCTTTTCTTGGTGCTATTGTAAATGTGGACATTCCAGAACCATGATTGAAGGATTCTATGTAAACACCTTTATCAATATCTTTTATTATTTCATTAAAAGATTTGTTTCCAGGTTTAATATAAGTAGAAGTCATTCTAACTATTGGCTCATATTCGAATGTGATTGCTCGAGCGTTTCCAGTTAAATCTTCTTTAAGAGAAGCTGCAGTAACTGAGCTATGTAGTCTCCCTTTTAAAAAGCCATTTTTAATTAAATAGGTTTCCCTTGCCTTTGTACCTTCATCATCGAATGGTACGAAACCTGATCCAGATAGATTTCCATCATCCACAATAGATAGAATATCGCTTCCTACTTTCTTTCCAATCTCCCATTCCTTCATCATAGTTTTATCCCCTATCATGAAGTCGGCTTCACTCTTATGACCAAAACTTTCATGAGCGAAAACGCCTGCAGTTTCAGGTGAAAGAACAACAGGATACTTTCCCGGAATGACATCTACGGCATCATTTAAGAAATTGACTGAATCCTTTAGAAAGGTTTTAAACTCTTTCATATCATCAGTGATGTCTTTGAAGTTTTCAGATGCTTTGGAGAACATATCTTCAAAATTTTTTTCTTCCTTAGTTAATTTGTAATATACTCTGAACCCACATATTTGGGAATCGAATTTTAAATCAGCCCCTTTACTTGAATAAAAATGTTTTATCAAATTTTTATCCATGTAATTCAGTCTCCAGGTTTTAACAAATTCATTTTCTGCTATAACTGGAACATATTTATCGAGAAGTTCCTTTTTCTTTCTTAAATTAATTTTTTTGACTGAATTTCCTCCCTGAAATTTAAAGAATTCTCCTTTATTGACTTCAAAGTTTTTAACTACTGGATTTTCTTCTATTTCTTTATTTTTGTGAGCTAGTTTTGCTAATTTGTCCAGTTCTTCCTGAATAGCATCAATTTCAGTTATAGAAGAGTAATACCATCTTTTTCCATCGAAAAGCCTTAAAAGCGCACCTTCAAATTCCTTTTCTTTTATTTCGTCATATTTGCCCATTGTGTTTTGAATAGCTGTTTGAAATACCTTTTCAATTCTTACATCTGAATAAAAATCCTTTGGAAAATTATACAAAATCATACCCCCTATAATTCTAAGTTAAGTTTCATAGTTTCTGCTTTAACACCATCAAGTAGATTCAATTTTCTTTTAAGTTCTTGGTGCTTCTCTACTTCACCTACAAGTTCTAGGATCAATAGACCTGATTCAGAACATGTGTTTAATACTCCATCGTGTAATCCAAGTCTAACTTTAATAAAGCAGCCCCAGTCTGTCAAAATTTTTTGTACAGTTGCCGCATTGTTTTTTCTGTTGTCAACTAAAATCCCCATAACAGTTCTTATCATATTTATATACCTCCCTGTTTGAATAATATTTTACCCATTTTTATAGTTTTATTTACCTCCATTTCTCTTGATAATAAAACAAGATCAGCATCGTAATCTGGAAGAATTCTTCCTTTGTTTTCTATGTTTAAATTTTTAAGAACATTGTAAGATGATACCTTTACAAGTTCTGCTAGGGAACAGTTTGTTATTCTGAAAAAGTTTCTAACCCCATCACTGAATAAAAGAGTACTTCCAGCAATACTATCATCACCCTTTAATCGGGCTTTTCCGTCTACAACATTTACTTCAAGACCACCTAAATCATACAATCCATCTTCTAAGCCAGTTGCATCAATTGAATCGGTAATTAAGAATATGTAATCTCCGCCTTTAATCTTAAATGCCAGTTTTACAAATTCTCTGGATGTATGGAATTTATCAAGGATCATTTCTAATTTGAAAGGAAGTAAAAAACCTGCTCCTACACCTCCAACCTCTCTATGATGTAATCCCTTTAAAGCGTTTGGAAAATGAGTAATTCTACTTGTGCCATGTTCAAAGGCTTTTTCAAAGTTCGAGTAATTCCCACTTGAATGACCTAGAGAAACTACAATTCCTTTTTTTCTTAGATAATTACTGCATTCGTAAAAGTTAGATATTTCAGGTGCCATAGTAACTAGAAGGACATCCTCAGTCAAAACTTCTTCAAGTTCATCAATAGAACTTTCTCTAATTGTTGAAGGGTTTTGAGCACCCTTTTTATCTGTATTAATATATGGACCCTCATAGTGAATACCGGCAACTGAAGTATATTTATTGTTTTTTCTGTAGTTGCTTATAAGGTCAGCTACTCTTTTCATATCCTGTTTTTTAGCAGAGACAGTTGTAGGAAGAAAGAATGTGATTCCCTGAGAGTACAAAAACTCTTCCCATTTTTTCAAATCACTTTCATCCATATACATCGAATTAATACCAATGCATCCATGAGTATGGGTATCAGCAAATCCAGGCATAAGTATATGCTCAAAATCATCATTTCCGGTTTTTTCCACATGTTTGATTTTATGCCCTTCAATCGTTATTTCGCCAGTATAACTTCCATCTATTGGATCAACTATCAATAAATCAGTTAGCTTCATTTTCTCTCCTTTTAACTTATTCTATCTTCCCCAAATACATTGATAAAATTGTTTTTAATTCTCAAAAAACTCTCTTCCTTTAACCACCTTTCAAGATTGTACCTTTTATAAATATCATTAACTCTGTATTTATAGTTTAAATCATCGATGTGAACTTTTCCAACTAATTTAACTAATTCATTTGCTAGTTTTTTTGAATTCATTGGTAATGATGGACCTACAAAGGCATCTGTTTTAATATTGTTTTTATTCAATTCTTTAATCAATTTTATTCGATCTTGTATTTTACTTGCCCCAGGTTCAAATATTCTTCTAATATTATCGTTATCTGTTGTGACTGAAATCATTACATATACCTTATTTGATAATTTTAATAAATCAATATCTCTCAAAATAAGTGTTGATTTCGTCATAATGAATATAGGAAAATTGTAGGAAATAAGTTTTTTTAAAATATTTCTTGTAAGTGCATACTTTTTTTCGATATGCTGATATGCATCACAATTAGTAGAAATAAAAAAATCTCTATAGGGAGTTTTTCCAATTTCTTTATTCAATAATTCAATTATATTTTTCTTGATATATACATCCCTTCCCCAGCTGCCGCCAGTTTTCTTAAAGGGACCAATGAACTGTGCAAAGCAATACTTGCAACCCATAGTACAACCAATATAAGGATTTA
>CAZGZM010000264.1:0-3446 GCA_964529955.1 uncultured Thermotogaceae bacterium | reverse complement strand
TTCTGGTTTTAAGCAACTCCTTGGATTTACTGTCAAATATCTTGCTGTCAACATGTTTTACAAGTTTTACGCCCTCATACTGCTCATAGAACTTGCTGTACTTGGCAATTAACTTGTCAATGATCTGTGCATCGGTCAGCTTCTTTTCCTGCGCAAAAAGACCAAACGACATTAAAAGGACAACTAAGATAGCAATTTTTCTCATTTTTCAACTCCTTTGAAGAACTTTTTCAAATGTATTTTAGTGTGAGTGGGGATATAAAGCAAGGAGAGGAAGAACCAAAAAAATATAAAACACCGAATATTAATATTATTTTACAATTTAAGTAGTTATAGTTATATTCTTAAGTAGAAATTTCTAATGGAGTGATAAATGGTTGTTGAAAACATTGTTTTTAAATTCAAAAACTACAAGTGTTTTAAAGATGAATTTGCTGGTTTTGATAAAATAATGCCGATAAATGTAATTATTGGTAAAAATAACTCTGGTAAATCTTCTCTTACTGATATTTTAATGTCATTTTCAGGAGACCCTGAAATAAAAGAAGCTTTGAAAAGCGCAGAATATTATGTGGAAAAAGATGTTGAAGATGATGTAATAAAAGAAATATTCAAAGTAAATATGCCTATTTCACTAGGGAACACACATGTTTATGATGCATGGCATTCTCACGGTAAGCATCTTCTCGGACTAAAATATAAATTTACAACTTTCTCAAATTTTAATGTTAAAAGTAAAGACTGGTTGGATTTGGAAGCTTTCAAAAAAGGTTTAAATGGTGGAATTGTTGCTCCAGAAGTTGCCAAAGATAGAAAAGAAAGGGTGGAATCACATTTAAATAGTGTAAAGCATTTTAGACCATCATTTTTGTTAAAAAAGATTATAAAAATGGTATCTTCAGAAAGAGATATTAATCCAGAAGATTCAACTACATTTATTGATTTAAAAGCAAATGGTCAAGGGGCAACAGCAATAATTGCAAGACAAATAAACAACAGTGATTTGGATAGAGACCTTATAAGAAAAAAGTTACTTGATGCTTTAAACAAAATATTCGTTCCAGATAGCAAGTTTAATGAAATTATTGTTCAACAAATTGATAATAAAGGAACCTGGGAAGTTTATTTCGATGAGGATGATAAAGGATTAATTCCATTGAGCAAATCTGGAAGCGGACTGAAGACGGTTATACAAGTTTTATTAAACCTTATTGTTGTTCCAGAAAATGATAAAAGAAAGATCTCTGAATATATTTTCATTTTCGAAGAACTAGAAAATAATCTTCATCCGGCACTTTTAAGAAGACTTTTTAATTACATTGAAAACTTTGCCAGAGAAAATAAATGCCTCTTTTTTATCACAACCCATTCTCCAGTTGTTATTGATAAATTTGGGTCATGTGACATTGCTCAAATAATCCATGTAACTCATGACGGTAAAACCGCACGAACTAAAACTGTGGATAATTTTTCTGACAATCAATACCTACTTGATGACATTGGAGCAAAAGCTTCAGATCTTTTACAAGCAAATGGCGTTGTCTGGCTTGAAGGCCCATCAGATAGGATTTATTTTAACAAGTGGTTAGAGATAATTAGTGACGGAAAGTTAAAAGAGCACCGAGATTATGAGTGTGCATTTTTTGGAGGTACAGTTTTGGCTCATTTCGAAGCCGATAAAGATATTGACGGTGATGCTGTAAATATATTGAAAATCAACAGAAACGCAGTGTTAATTACTGACAGTGATAAAAACAGCTCAAGAGGAAGAAATAAGAAAAGAGTTGAAAGAATCGTTAATGAAATGGATGAGATTAATGCTTTTTCATGGGTTACAGGGACAAAAGAAATAGAAAACTATATTCCGAAAGAAGCCTTGGAAAAAATTTACAATAAGAGCAATTTACCGCAAATTGGTCAATATCAATATTTTTATAGTAAAAAAGCTCAAAATAATGCTTATTGGCAAAGACATATTAATAAAACTTTCAATAAGGTAGATCTTGCAAGAGAAGTTGTGAAGCATTTGAAAAAAGAAAATATGGAAAATTGCTTTGACTGGAAAAAGAAGATGGAAGAAATTGCTAAAAGAATTGAAGATTGGAACAAAGATAGATGAGAAATAATATTGAAAAAAGAATAGGAGTGTTTTTGGCACTATTTTTCACTCCTGCTCTATTATTTGCAAATATTGGTTTGCCAATGATTTTTATCTCATACCCGATGATGCTGGCAGCTTTTCTACCTATTGTATTTATTGAAAGTTATTTGATCTCTATATTTATTAAGTTTCCCTTTAAAAAGACTGTTGGTCCGGTTTTTATAGCTAATCTAGCGACAACTGTCGTTGGATTTCCAATATCTTGGGCATTGCTTTTAGGATTTGAGCTTTTGACAACAGGGGGTAGTTGCGGTCCTGGATTTGATAATTTAGCACTTGGAATTTTAACAGTAATACTTGAATCAGCATGGCTATGTCCTCGGGGTGATGTCAATTATGGTGAAATGATTATCCCTTTGGCGCTTATAGTTTCATTTGTAGTCGCTTTTTTTCTTTCTGCTTTAGTTGAGAAGTTAATTTTGGTTAAAGTGATTGATGGGGTGGAAAAAAAGAAGTTAAAAAGAGCTGTCTGGATTGCAAACTCTGTTTCTTATTTGTTTTTAACGGTTTATGTTATTATATCAAGCTTTTATCCTGGAATGTTAACATTGTTCTGGAATTTCTTCCAAAGATTTATTTAGAAATATCAGTTGTTAAATCAAATAGTTAATCTGATTTTTCCTTGCAAATACTGTTTTACCAGAAGGTTGATAAGTGTCTGATAGGGCATTCCTATCTCAGCTGCTTTTGCCTGAATTTCAGCCAGTTCTTTTAATGGCATTCTGATGCTGACAGGTTTGGTTCTGGCGATTGTTTTTTTTGCTGCTTTCTCTAGTTTTTTCTTCCTTGAAGTTGAAATTTCAGGAAGTCCTTCATCAATGAGGTCTTTTAGCAGTTTTTCTTCTTCTTTTTCTTCCTGTTCTATTTTCTTTTTTGCCGTCATTTTGATCTCCATTTTATATTTTTTGTAAGCTTTCTACTCGGGTAAATAGTTTTAAGGAAAAGAGAGTTGCCGTTTTGAACGTAAGGAACAACATTAATATATCCCGCGACATCAACGTACATAACTCTCTGATTAGGGTACTTTTTCTGATCAGGATGATCAATATCAGAAACCAGTCCCCCCTGATTAATGATGTCTACAATCTCATTAAAACTAATTCCTCTAGTCATTTTTAACATTTTGTTTTTCTCTTCATTCCAAAAAAACTCCATACCGCTCTCCAATTGTAGTGCAATGTATATACAATGTCAACTCAAAAATCTGCGAATGTTGAGTTGACTGTTCAAAATACATTAGCCTGGAGTAGAAATCAAGAAGCTCGGATTAGTTATTTAAAACACA
>CAZGZM010000263.1:0-3465 GCA_964529955.1 uncultured Thermotogaceae bacterium | reverse complement strand
AAAGAATCAGCTGTTTCTAAATAAAAGTCATCTAGACTATTATCTATAGTAAAAAAGCGACATCAAAACACCGCTGATTGCTCCCATTCCTGAACCGAAAGCAACTGATGCTTTTCCTTTTTCAAGTTTAGAAATCGTTTCTTCCATTTCTTTAATTGTTGGATTGTTTCCGCGAGTATAAACATAATCATTAGACTTAAAAGTAAAGGCATCTTCCGCATCACTCAAAGAATTAAAATAGAAAGCACTTGTTAAATATAGTGGGTTGGTAACTGCTCTATTTTCATTAATAATATTAGTATGTATAGCTTTTGTTTCAAAATGTTTTTCAGTCATATCATCACCTAATTAAATATATCATATAAAACAAAGGTTATATATTCTTTATTAAGCTGTTTCATGATATATTATAATTAAAAGTAAGGGGTGATTCAATGCATAGAACTATTCTTAATATAGATGGAGAAAAATATGAGTTAAATTATTTAACTCCATTTGTTATTGCTTTAGTTGATCTTGTATATGATGGAAACTTTTCTAGTGCTGAAAAAGATTTAAAAAATACTAAATTGAAAAATGAATTGAAAACAGTAAAAAAGTTATCTGAAATCTATTCTGATATAATTCTTCCAGAAATATTTTCTCCTATAGATTACACTGAATTTAATGAATATCTACTTGAAGCCAATGTGAATTTTTCAAATTTTAAGAATGGTACTTATAATGGTTTTATTGATAAAATTATGTCTCTGGCCAATAATGGAGATTATAAATCTGCTCAAAAATTTTTAGATGCATTAAAAGATTCAAATTTGCAGAAGGATATTATATTTGAATTGATTGGAACCCTTTATTTAGAGGAAGGCGAAATAGAAAAAGGGATTAATTTTTTAAAGGAATCAATAAAAATAAATCCAAATTCAGATACTGCTTATTCAGAACTTGGTAATGCTTATTATAATGAAAAGAAATTTAATTTGGCGGCAGAATGCTGGTTAAAAGAAATTAAAATATCCCCTAATCATCTTTATGCTTATTTCATGGTGCATGATTCTTTTAAAAAATGTGACAAGAGAATAGATGCTAAAAATATTCTAGAAAAATTATTAAAAAAATATCCTGATAATCTTTTAGCAAAATATCATTTGATGGAATATTATTGTAGTATAAAGAATATTGATATGGTGAATGAAATCAAGAATGAGATTTTAAATTCAATCCCCGGTTATTCAAATGATTTTGAAATATGGTCTGAAATCCAATATGAAAAAGAGAATTATATTAAAGTAGTTGAAGCGATAGACAAATATCTATCGACAAATCCTAATAGTTCATATCTTAATACATTTAAAATTGTTCCTTTGATAAAAATGAACAGATACATTGATGCTATTATGATTATAAACCAATTGAAAGAAAACGATAAATGGTATTATTATGGGAAAAATGATTTCTTTTCTAAATATTTAACTGAGAAAGAAAGAAAAATATGTGGAATTTCCTGATATCTATTTTTTTTCTAATTATAGGATTAGTTTTTGGAAGTTTCTTTAATGTGGTAATTTTTAGATTACCAGCAAAAAATTTATCAATATTCAAACCTAAAAGAAGTTTTTGCCCCTATTGCAAGGAACAAATAAAATGGTTTGACAATATTCCTGTAGTTAGTTACATTTTTCTTAGAGGGAAGTGTAGGAATTGTAGACATAAAATATCCATTAGGTATCCTATCATTGAATTAATAACAGGGCTTTCCTTTTTATTAAATTCTTTATTCTTTCCTATTGAACAGTCAATATTCTTATGTGTTTTAAGTTCAGGTTTAATTATTACAGCTTTTATAGATCTAGATAATTATTTAATACCAGATACAGGAATTATTCTTGTAAGTATAGGTTCTTTAGGATGGTCAACCCTTCGCGGTAAATTTCCATACAATTTACTGGACGCATTAATTATTTTTGGTGGATTCTTTATTTTTTTCTTGCTTGCAAATAAATACAAAAAAGATAGTTTTGGTTTTGGAGATGTTGAATTATTTGCTTGTTTAGCATTGGGTGTTGGTCTTTTAGGGTCGCTTTTTACAGTTTTATTTGCTTCTGTTACAGGAATAATTTATTATTTAATTGTTGCTAAAAAGAAAAAATCAAATAGTAAACTATTACCATTTGGTCCCTTTATTTCTCTTGGTGGATATATTGTTTTTTTCCTTCTAGATTTGATAAATTCTTTTTATCGAATTTCTTAGGTAATAAAAGAATATTTAACTTCATGCCAATTATTTAGTTATAAACAGCTTTAATTAAAAAAAATAAAAATTGACAACAAATATTATTTGTGATAAATTATGTTAAACGTTTAATTAACCGATTAACTAATCGTTTAACCAGGAGGGTATTATGTCTGCTAATATTAAGGATGTTGCTAAACAAGCGAATGTATCCACTGCGACTGTATCAAATGTTATAACTGGTAAAAAGTATGTTAGCCCTAATCTTAAAAAAAAGGTAAATAAGGCTGTAGAAGAACTGAATTACAGACCAAGTAAATTAGCGAGAAATTTAAAAATAAGAAAAACATTTCAAATTGGTTTAATGGTGCCTGATATAACAAATCCATATTTTGCAGAAATTGTCAGAGGAGTAGAAGAGGAAGCTTTAAAAAATGATTATCAGTTATTTTTATGCAATACTGATGGAGAAGCAAAAAGAGAAGAGGACACCACTAAACTATTCTTGGATCATAGAGTAGATGGAATTATTTCAGTTGCACCTAGATTGAGTGAAGAAAAAATTAATTTTTATTCAAATAATATTCCTACTGTTATTGTAGATAGACATTTAATATCAAAAAATCCGTATATAGATATTATTTATACAAATAATTACAAAGGATCCTATATATTAGCGGATCATTTGGTTTCCAAAAAACATAAGAACTTTTTTTGCTTAGCAGGACCTAAAAATGTTCACAGTTCAAGGAGAAGATTACTTGGATTTGTTGAAAGAATTAATAAAGAAAAAAATTTGAAGATAGAAGTAAAATATGGTCGTTTTAAGTTTGAAGATGGTTATGATTTAATGAATGAGCAATTAAAATCGAATTTCCTTCCTACAGCTGTTTTTGCAGGGAACGATATGATGGCTTGGGGAGCTCTTGAAGCAATCAAAGAAAGAAAAATTAAAATACCTGATGAAATAGCAATAGCTGGATTTGATAATATTTATTTTTGCAAATATCTAGTACCATCACTTACTACAGTTCATCAACCAAAATACGAAGCTGGTTTAATAGGTATAAGAACATTATTAAAGAAAATTGATTTAATATCAACAAAAAAGAAAATTTTAAGCGAAAAATTAGAACTAGAACCAGAATTAATAATTAGAGAATCAACTTAAGGAGGGAACAAATGAAAACAAAGGGAATTTTACACAATGAGTTAGCAAAGGCAATTGCAAGGGT
>CAZGZM010000262.1:0-3477 GCA_964529955.1 uncultured Thermotogaceae bacterium | reverse complement strand
TAACAATATCATCACCAATTAATTGAGCAACTTCTAAAGTTAACTCTTTATCTGTAGATTTATTATTAACTTTTAAAGCATATAATATATCTGGCAATTGACCATCTTTAAAAGAAACATCAACAATTGGTCCTACAACAGCAGATATTTTCCCAATATTTTTTTTACTCTTTTCCTTTGCCATTGTAATACCTCCCATTAAGACTTAAGTGCATTAGCACCACTTACAACTTCTGTAATTTCTTGAGTAATATTACTCTGTCTTACTTTATTCTTTAATAGAGTTAATGATTCAATTAACTCTTTAGCATTATCAGTAGCCGCTTTCATAGAATTTTGTCTAGCATATAATTCTCCAAATTTTGACTCATATAGCGTCAATAATACCTTTGATACAATCCAAGCTTTTTCTAAGTCGTTAAATAATATTTCTGGGTTCGGTTCATAATCATAGACATCTTCTGGCATTTTATCTTCATCAAAATCATAAGGAATTATTCTTTGAATTTTAGGAATTTGAATCAAAGGATTTTTAAATTCGTTATATGCAACCAATAAACCATAATTCTTTTTATCTTTTACTTTGTTTTCAATAAAAGTATTGATAATTACTTCTGCATCATCAGGTGTTGGAATATCATAAAACTTACTGAAAGAATTTCTAACTATTTTTAAATCTTTAAAATAATTCTCTGCTTTCGTTCCTATAGAAATAATTCCTTCGATTTTCCCATCAACAATTTTCTTATTCGCTTTTCTGAATAGTTCGCTGTTAAATCCTCCACATAATCCCATATCTGTTGAAACAACTATCAAAAAATCTCCTTCAGTTTCATTCTCTTTCATTAGAGGGAGTTGTTTATATAAATAATTAATCGACTTTTTTAGTTCCTTTTCATATTTCTTTATTGGATCTAAACCATATCGAATTTTGCTCATTTTTGCTCTTGCAACCATTTCCATAGCTCTAGTTATTTTCATAGTGGAATAAGTTGAATCAATTCTTTTTTTTAAAGATCTTAGTAATCCTCTACTCATCTGTTTTATTTTCCTTTCAAGCTATGAATTCTTTTTGTGCTTTTTCAGCAACTTCTTTAATTTTTTCTTCTAAGTTTTCTGATAAATCCTTTGTATTTTCTATTTCCTCAATTATTTCCTTATTATTTTTCTTAACATAATCAATAAAAAAGATTGTAAAATCCTTTACTTTATTGGTTTCGATTTCATCAAGAAAACCTTGCATTCCTAAAAATACTGTTAATACTTGTTCTTCTACTGGCATTGGAGAATACTGTGGTTGTTTTAAAAGTTCGCTTAATTTTTCTCCTCTAACAAGTTGTCTTTTTGTTGCTGGATCTAAATCTGAAGAAAATTGAGCAAATGATTGTAAATCTCTGTATTGAGCTAATTGCAATCTTAATTTTCCAGCTACTTTTTTCATTGCTTTAATTTGAGCTGATCCTCCCACTCTAGAAACAGATAAACCCACACTAATAGCAGGTCTTGTTCCTCCATAAAAAAGATTGGTATCAAGATATATTTGCCCATCAGTAATTGAAATAACATTAGTTGGAATATAAGCACTTACATCATTTGCAAGGGTTTCAATAATCGGCAAAGCAGTCATGGAACCTCCTCCATTCTGCTCATTCAGTCTTGCAGCTCTTTCTAACAATCTTGAATGCAAATAAAATACATCTCCTGGATACGCTTCTCTTCCTGGTGGCCTTTTCAAAAGCAAAGAAAGTTCTCTGTAAGCTACTGCTTGTTTTGATAGATCATCATATATAACAAGTGAATCCTTTCCGTTAAACATAAAATATTCACCCATTGCAGCACCCGCATATGGAGACAGATATGAAAGAGAAGCAGGATCACTCGCAGAAGCAAATACTATTGTAGTATATTCCATGGCCCCAAAGTTCTCTAATTTACTAATTATCCTGACTAAAGCTGATGACTTTTGCCCGATAGAAACATATATACAATGGACCCCTTTACCTTTCTGATTAATTATTGTATCAATACCAATAGCAGTTTTCCCTATCTGTCTATCTCCGATTATTAATTCTCTCTGTCCTCTACCAATAGGAATCATTGAGTCAATAGCTAATATTCCAGTTTGAAGAGGAGTATCAACGGGTTTTCTTTCTACAACACCAGGAGCTTTGAATTCTATTGGTCTATATTTATCCGTACTTATCTTTCCCTTTCCGTCGATAGCCATTCCAAGAGGGTTAACAACTCTTCCTAGAAGTTTTTCTCCTACCGGAACTTGTATTATTCGCTTTGTTCTTTTAACTAAATCTCCTTCTTTTATATCAAAATACTCACCTAAGATAATCACACCAACATTATCTTCATCTAAGTTCATGGCTAATCCATAAACACCATTCTCAAATTTCACGAGTTCACTAGCCATGACTCCATTTAACCCATATACTCTTGCAATACCATCACCAACTTCCATTACTTTACCAGATTCAAAGTAGTCAATTTCTTGATCGGAAGCTTTTAACTGGGTTTCTATTATCTTTGATATTTCTGATGGTTTTATATTCACTATGTCACCCCCATAGAGGTTATTTAATCTCTTGTTTTAATCTATTTATTCTTCCCTTTAAACTCATATCTATAATTTTATCTTCAAATTTCACGATTGCACCTGCAATCAAAACTCTATTCAGTGAAATTTCTATTTTTGGATCTAAACCAGTGTCATTTTTTACCATATCTTTGATAAAACTCAATTCTTCATTGTTAATTTTTTCAGCCGCTTCAATTTTTACAAATACTTTTCTTTTATTAAGTAAAACTATATCTTCGAATTGAAATAATACTTCCTTTAAAATATTTAACCTTCTTTTTTCAATAAGTAAAACAATAAATCTTTCAGATAATTCATTTAAATCAGGAACAAAATACTTAATTATGTTAATTGTTTCCTTTAGAGAAAGTGTAGGATCTAAAATATACTGTTTTAATTCTTTATTACTAAACAAATCTAATACAGAATTTAATGTATCCTTTATTTTATCTCTATTTCCGTCCTCAGAAGCTTCGTAAAGAGCTTTAGCATACCTGTAGGAAATCCTAAGAGGAATCATTTCTTTTCTTCCTTCAATTTAGATAACATTTTCTTCATATATTGTTCTCTAGCTGCTTTATTCATTTCAGTCTCCAAAAACTTTGATACTAATTCAACAGCCAGAGAAATAACTGTACTCTGTAATTCGGCTATAACCTTTTCCTTTTCCTTTTGAGCATTCTCCTCCGCATTCTGAATAATTTTCTGTGCTTCTTCTTGCGCTTTATCAGTTGACTTTCTGACTATTTCATCAGCTTTAACCTTTGCACTATTTATTATTTCTTGTGCCTTTTCCTTTGAACTAGATAATTCTTCTTTTACTTTTTCATTCATTTTATCAGCACTTCTTCTTTTATCTTCAGCTTCTTTTAGATCATCTAAAATTTTCT
>CAZGZM010000261.1:0-3505 GCA_964529955.1 uncultured Thermotogaceae bacterium | reverse complement strand
ATATAATCAACGAAAAAAATGAATTAAAACTAATTAATATAGATCCTTTAAAGGATTTAAATAAACTGGAATATCTTTATTTGAACAATCACAATATAATGGATATTTCAGCAATTTCTAATCTTGAATGTCTTAGTAAATTAGATTTGTCAGATAACTTAATTTCTGATATTCAACCATTATATGAAAATCATGGACTTCAATCAGGTGATTATGTAAATATAAAAAATAATAGTCTAAAACTTTTCCCTGGAGGAAAAACAATGCATTATATTATGCTTTTATTGTATAGAGGAATTAATCTTCTTTACTGAGATTCTTCATATCTCCAGGCATCTCTTACCATGTCCATTATTCCCTTGTCTGCTTTCCAACCAAGTTCTTTTTCAACCTTTGAAGCATCAGCATAACAAGTTGCTATATCTCCTGGTCTACGACCGACAATTTCATATGGCACATCTACTTTATTAACCCGAACAAATGCATTGACTAACTCAAGAACAGATGTTCCCTGACCAGTTCCAAGATTGTATATATGAACCCCCTTTGTAAGTTTTTCTATTGCAACAACGTGTCCTTTAGCAAGATCTACAACATGAATATAATCTCTCACTCCAGTTCCATCTATCGTATCGTAATCATCACCAAAAACATTCAACTTCTCCAGTTTGCCCTTTGCAACCTTACAAACGAAGGGCATTAGATTATTAGGAATTCCATTTGGATCTTCCCCGATCAATCCACTCTCGTGAGCTCCTACAGGATTAAAGTATCTGAGAAGAGAAACAGAAAAATCAGGATTAGCTTTCGCAACATCAGTGAGAATTCTCTCGCTTATGGCTTTAGTTTCACCGTAGGGATTAGTTGTTGGAAGAAGATTCATATCCTCCTTAAATGGAGGCACATTATCACCGTAAACTGTAGCGGAAGATGAAAAAACAAATTTATTCACATTATATTTTATACATGCTTTGGATAAAATCATTGTACTGACTAAGTTGTTGTAATAATATTCAAGAGGTTTAGAAACTGATTCACCAACTGCTTTCAACCCAGCGAAATGTATAATACCATCTATAGCATGATTTTTGAAAATTTCTTCAACCTTCTTTTCTTCAGTAACATCATATTGGTAAAAAATTACATCCTTTCCTGTAATTTTCTTTATCTTATCGATTGATTCAATTTTACTGTTCACAAGATTATCAGCAATAATAACCGAATGACCACTCTTAAGAAGCTCAACACAAGTATGTGACCCAATATATCCTGCTCCTCCAGTAACTAAAATATTCATATCAATTCCTCCTTAAATACTCTTTTCGTTTAATTTTACCAGTCTTTTAAGTCTAATCCAACAATCATTTTTTTGCATTGGAATTGTTTTGTAGTAAAACTGAAAGAAATATATTTTTATAAAGTGATCGCATATAATAAATGCATTTATTAAAAAAGGTCGAATTTACTCAATACGCTTACTATAAATGGTCGTATTTGATAAATGTTATGATATAATCTAGTAAGGAGAAGTAAAAATGAATTATGAAGATATATATTTACAAAATCCCTGGTGGAACAATAGAGAAGATATAAATAAAGATTACAATATTTCTAAATTATCAAAAAGTATTTTTAAATATACTCCTGAATTTATTTCCAATATAGATTTTGAAAAAAAAGGAATATATACTTTAAGAGGTCCAAGACAAGTTGGAAAAACTACTTCACTAAAGATACTTATTGACAAACTTCTAAAATCAGGAATTGAACCTTCCTCTATCCTTTACTTAACACTGGATAATGTAAAAGATAAAGAAGAGTTAACAGAAATACTAAAGAGGTGGATTCTTTTAAGCAAGAGAAAAAACATCGATTTATTTATTTTTTTAGATGAAATAACTTTTATTAAAAACTGGCAAGAGTCTATCAAATATCTTGTTGATATTGATATAGCTCGAGATTCATTTATCTTTCTAAGCGGTTCGTCTGCTTATGACCTGAAAAGATCTTCAGAAAGACTTCCGGGTAGAAGGGGAAAGGGAAAGAATTTAATACAATTACCCCTTACATACAAAGAATTTATAACAAATTCTAATTATTCAAATATACCAAATTTTTCTTTAAATGAACTTTTTGAATTAGACAAAGAAGAGATAGAATCGTTAAATTTTCAGTTGATTAAATACCATAATGAATTTGAAATTTATAAATCTTCAGGAGGATTTCCGCTTGTTATAAATGATTTTTTACAGAATAATGTAATCAGCAATGAAACAATTCGAATATATGAAGATTTCATATTAGGAGATATTGAAAGGTTTTCAAAATCTAGGTTAACTTTGATAGAGTTGCTTAAAAAAATTCCTCAAATAATTGGTCAAAGATTTTCATGGAACTCATTAAATAACTCAATAAACACAGTTGAAGCTGCAAATACAATAGAAAGTTATTTCCAAATGCTTGGTATGAATTTCATATTTTCAACTCTATTCTTCTATGATTTTTCAAAGAAAAGAATAAAGCCAAAAAAACAAAAAAAAATATATCCTCTCGATACTATAATAACTCGAGTTATAGAAAATATTTCAGGTATAAAAATTAATGAAGGAAATAAAATTGAATCACTGGTACTTCAAAATATTCTAAAATTCAGTACTGATAATACAGAAGGTCTTAATCTATATTACGGGCCATATTACTGGTATTCCTCAAAGGGAAATGAAATAGATTTTCTTGTTGAATATAATAAATCAATAATTCCAATAGAAGTAAAATATCAGAATAAAATAAATAAATCTGATTATACAACTATGAAAAGAGTTTTCAAAAAAGGAATAGTACTTACCAAAAATAAAATATTCAAAGATGAGAATATAATCGGAATGCCGATATACCTATTTTTGCTTCTTATTTAGAAAATCCTCATAAAAAGCATACTGTTCCTAGTTGCTAGTTTTTAGTTATTTGTTTCATAAGAGTTTCAGAGACCTTCTTTTCAATTAAAAGTTTACATTTTTCTGCTCCTAAGTTTCTTATTCCTTCCCCGGGGGAGGTCCATGCTTTAGCATGGGGAGAAAGTGGTTTTCTTTGCGCTGGGGGTGAATACCTTACAATTTACCAAATAAAGAAAATACCAAAATATCAAACAAGATTTTATGGAGGTGGAGAATGAGCAATAAGGACGGTATCAGTTTGTATAACCCATAACCTGTAACCAGTTTTTAAGCTGCTAATCTGCAGTTTTCCAATTGTTTCCCAATTGTTCTCCCACCGCTTCCCCATAGCTTTCCTATCGTTTCTCTATTGTTATTTCGTTGGGGGTGAATACCTTACGTTTATGAAGGCTTTATATTTTCACTTTTAGTATTTCAATTACTGTTACAAATTCACCCTACTCCCCCTCGGCGAGGGTCCTCTAAGAAGATTTTTTTCTAATCTTCCAGCTAAGAAGAATTTCTTGTCTTTTAAGAAAATCTTCGACCAAGAAAAATCGTTTGAAATTGTG
>CAZGZM010000260.1:0-3509 GCA_964529955.1 uncultured Thermotogaceae bacterium | reverse complement strand
CCCGGAAGCACGTAAAAATATAGAAAGATTTCGAATAGGAAAAGATTTAAATTCTGTAAAAAATAGTATTTCAAAATTACTTAAATATAATTTAGAAAAAATATATCCTGCACACGGGAAAGCCTTTACTTCAAAAAAATTAAATAAAACATATAATAAATTAAATATAAATAGATAGGAGAAGTATATGAAAAAAATTTCTGGATCAATTGTAAGATTTTTTAAAGCAATTTTTGTAGCCGGTATATTGTTTCTTGGTATTTTTGGAGGGTGGTTTATTGCTCTATTTATATTAATACTAATCAATTTAAAAGCTATTTATATATCTATTGCTGGCAAAATTCCTTTAAAGGTTGATAAAAACAAATTTAAAGGTCCATTTTTATATACATATGAAACTATAAAGAATAAAAAATTGAAACTTGATATTTATTATCCTGCAAAAAAAAATAAACCTCTTCCAGTAGTTCTTTTTACTCATGGAGGAGGTTGGATAACCGGTTCAAGGAGACAAGCAAATGATATGTCTTGGTGTGAGTATTTATCTTCACAGGGATTTGCAGTGGTTTCAATGGACTATAGATTTGGTTATGTGAATTTTATTGAAGATATACTAAATGACTATGATTCAGCGTATAAATATATAATTAAAAATGCTGAGAAATTAAATTTAGATACTGATAGAATGGTTTTAATGGGGTTATCTGCTGGAGCACATCTTTCGCTCTATTATGGTATTTACAATTCAAATAGACATAAGGAAAATTTTAAGAATATCAAGGGTATTGTATCCTGGTACTGTCCCTGTGACCTTCTTGATCTTTTTGATAACGATGTTGAATCATTATTTGCCAGATTTGCTATTAGAACAACCATGAAAGGTGATCCAAATAAAAAAAGAGAGGAGTATATAGATTTCTCTCCAATTAATTGGGCTGATGAAAAGAACCCTCCCGTTTTTCTTGTACATGGAGAAAAAGATACTACTGTTCCATTTAAATCTTCAGTCAAAATGTTCAAAAAATTAAGAGAAAATAATGTGAATGCAAAAATAAGAATACATCCTAATGGAAATCATGGTTTTGAATTTGAACTAAAGGATCAAATTACAATCAAAATAATACAGGAAGTTGTTTATTTTATAAAAAATAAGTTTAAAAAAGAAGGTTAAAATGAAGCCAAACTTTTATTATGAAAAGGGAAGAATAGATTTTACTAAGGGTTATATAGCTAAGGGTAGAAATTTAAAATCATCAATTATTAAATTTGAAAGTCTTTATAAAAAATCTCCAAAAGGTACTGAGATAGTAGAAATATGGAATTATGAACCAAGATCTAACCCTGTGGGATCGATGATTATTTTGCATGGACTCGGAACAAGGAATTTGAAGTTTTTATTTTGGATGGCCTCTCATTTAGCCAGTGCAGGAATAAACACTTCTGTTCTAATTCTACCTGGTAATTATACTAGAACTGCAAATAATTCTGTCAGTGGTAAAGATTTTTTTGATACAGATATAGAAAAGATGTTCACTTTCTGGGAAAATTCTATTGTTGATATTCTTTCTACGATAGACTTTTTAAAACAAGAAAAAATATGGATGAAAAATAATCTCTTTTTTGGATATTGCCTTGGGGGTATGTTTACAGTTTTAATAAATGCTTTAACAAAAGAAATAAGCAAAACCCTTTTAATGACTGTTGGTGGGGATATTCCGAAAATATTTTGGGAATCGCCTGTTTTAAAATATGCTAGAAGAAATTTTAAGATTGGAAAAGGCAAGGAGTATTATTTAAACGACAAGGATAAACTGTATCGAGTATATAAAAATGATTTGGAAAAAGTTTTAAAAATGAAAAATATTCAGGAATTGATGGAATCTGATGTTCACCCTTTAATAAAAATAGAACCTTTGGCATATGCACATTTTTTAGACAGAAATAAATTTACAATGATCGATGCTATTTTTGATAGAGCTCTATCTATTTCTTGCAGAAAAGATTTATGGATTAATCTAGGTAAACCAAAAAAGAAAATAATTCCTACTGGACATTTATCATGGTTACCCTTTGAATATGCCATTGGAAAATATATATTGCATCTTATGGGGTGCTTGACTCCTAAAAGGAAAAGGCTTTTAAGAGAAAGGATTGCACTGGAAGAAGAAATTTTAAAGTAATTCTATTTTATTAACACTGAAAGTCCAATTAAACCTGGTCCAGTATGAGCAATCATAGATGGAGCTGCTTGATAGTCATAAATATCTTTAATTGAAAATTCTTTTCTTATATATTCTTTTATTTTGTTAACAAATGATAGACTTTTGTCATCTTTACTACAAATTCCAATGCTGCAAAAATCAATTTTTTCTCCGTATACAAAATCTTTGAATAAACTTAAAATTTTATCTATTGCTTTATTCATATTTCTTGGTTTTGAAACTGATTTATATTTTCCGTCTTCTCCAACAGTAATGATAGGTTTAATACTTAATAACTCACCTACAACTCCAGCAACATTTCCAATTCTTCCCCCGGCTCTGAGAAACTTTAGAGTTGGAATAACGAAAAATACTTTGGATTTATTAATACTGTTTTTTATTTCAGACACTATTTCTTTAAAAGGTAAGCCTTCATTTATTAAATTCAGTGTTTTAATTATTAAATTACCGGAACCTATTGAAATATTAACTGAATCAATAATCTCAACTTTTAGATCCTCTTTTTCTTCCATTAATTCATTTGATACAAGAGAAAAAAGGTTATTTGTACCACTCAATGCTCTGGATATAGTTATTCCGATTATTTTTTTATGTCCATTATTATATAAGCTTAAAAATGCTTCTTTAATAGTATTGTATGAAGGAGTTGAAGTCTTTGGGAAATTACTTTCCATGTAATTTAAAACTTGTTCAGGATTTATTGTTTTCCAATCTTGAAAGCTTTCATCTTTAATTTTAACATTAAGAGGGACTTCTATAATATTCTCATTTTTGAAGAAATCTCTCGGAACATCAGTGCCTGAGTCACATATAATTCCTATCATTTTTACCTCCTTGCTTTTTGACCGTTTTTTATAAGCCAATGCTTGATTTTATCATACACAAGCAAACAAATGATATATTTAACTAGAGTAATAATTATAAATGTATTATAATATTTACTAATTGGGTTTACAAACTAATATATATTTTTTTAGAATGAGGAAGAAATGATTTACTAAAATATATTTCAAACCAGGTGTGCCACTTTAGTTAAAATAAAACAAAATAGTGAGAAAAAAGAACCAAGCTTTATGCTAAATTAGAAGGATTTAACCCCACAAATGCAGGAAAAGGTATATTTATGGTTGGCGCAGAAAAGGGTTATAAAGTTTTAGTAGTAATGAGTGAAGGTGTTTCAGTTGAAAGAGTGAAAATGCTTAAATCATTTGGTACAAAAATTCTTTTTTTAGAAAAAGTGAAGGAACGGGTATTGCTATAAATAAAGTTAATCAGTTAATATCAAAA
>CAZGZM010000259.1:0-3513 GCA_964529955.1 uncultured Thermotogaceae bacterium | reverse complement strand
TCTTCATCGTTACTGGTGGAGAACCCTTTGTATGGCCACATTTCTTTGAACTCTTAGAAGAATTTAATGACAGTTATTTCCAGGTTTATACAAATGGAACATTTATTACACCTGAAGTCGCAAAGAGACTGGCAGAACTCGGTAATGCAACCTTTGCTGTATCTGTTGAGGGTTTCGAGGAAGAAACAGATTGGAGAAGAGGAAGAGGTACATTCAAAAAGATTCTTGAAGCTTGGAAAAACATGAGAGAAGCTGGAGTTATTTATGGAACTTCAATAACTGCAACTAAATTAAATCATGAAGCAATTATAGATGACAAATTCTGGCAATTCCTCAAAGATGAAAAATTAGCTTATGCCTGGGTATTCCAATTCATGCCTGTTGGAATGAACCCTTCAATGGATCTTGTTCCAACTCCAGAGCAAAGATACGAAAGATTCTGGAAAACAGAAGAAGAGAGATTGAATGGAGACTTTGCATTCGTAGCTGATTTCTGGAATCATGGATTCCTTACCCATGGATGTCTTGCAGCTGGATCAAAATATTTGCATATTAATGCTAAAGGTTATGCAGAACCATGTGTATTCCAACAGTTCGCAGTTGATAGCATAAGAGAAAAATCATTACTTGAAATTCTAAAATCACCTTTCTTTACAGCATATAAGAGAATGGTTCCTTACAGCGAAAATCTATTTAGACCATGTCCAATCATTGATAATCCGAAAGTATTAAGAGCAATGGTTAAAAAATTCAATGCCATTCCTCAGCATGACGGAAGCGAAAGAGTGGTTACAGAACTTGCTCCTCAACTTGATCAGTTAGCTGAAGGCTGGAAGAAATACGCAGATGAATTATGGTACGAAAAGGGTTATAATGAATCTCATCCATCCAAGAGAGGAGTTTATGACTACCAAACAAGAATGAGAAGATATGGTGATAAGGAAGGAAAGCTAGCTATAGATAAAAAGGGTTAATTAGCTTAAAGGGGTGAAATTATGACTCAAAAAGATTCAAGATTGAAAATAATAAACGCAGCACGTAAAGCTTTTGCAGAAAAGGGTCATGATGGAGTTAGCATGTCTGAAATTGCTCAGATTGCCGGAGTTAAGAAATCACTTATCTACTATTATTTTCCAAGTAAAGAAGATTTATTCTTTGATGTATGGGAATTTTCAATAGATGAGCTTGAAGATCATCTGTTCGGTGATATAGAAGGTGAAAGTAAGTACCTTGGAAAAATTAAGAAGGTTTTGAAATCTTATGTTGATTTTCTGACCAACAGAAATGAAATAAAAAAGATAATTCTTCAAGAAAAGGGAAATCTTTCACGTATCGATGAAAACACATGGATAAAAGCTAATAAAAGATATGATGATTTGAAAACGAGAATTTCAGATTTGATTTTGAAAGCAAAGGAAGCTGAAGTCGTAGAAAATGATGTTGATCCAAAAGGAGCAGCTGAACTTATACTTAATGGATTTAATCCATTCAGCAGTCTTGAAGAGATGAAAACAGTCGAAGAAATAATTCTTAGAGGCCTAATTTCTAAAAAAGAAAATTAATTAAAAAATTAAAAATAAGGAGAACCCCTAGCGGTTCTCCTTTTTATTTATTAAAACTTCCTTTTGTTTTTCTCTTCCTTTGAATGTCTTTTCAACAAAAACCCTTTCTCCGTTTAAGCTTTTTTCAACATAATACATTGCTGTTGAGTAAGTTGATGGAGATGGAGTGAAAATCTGTATCTGATTTTGCGGAATTCTAAAATTTTTATCAATAAATCTTTTCAACTCTTTCATATCTTCTAATTCAGATCCCGGATGCGCAGCAATAAAATAACAGGTAAGAAATTGATTTGCATTTTTTACAGATTTAAATAATTTTATAAAATCAATCAAAATCTTTTTTTCAGGTTTTGACATATAATTTAAAACCTTTGAACTTGAATGCTCTGGAGCTATTTTCATTTTTCCTGAAATATGATTCTTTAAAATTTTCTTTAATACATATTTTGCATTATTATCTTTCAAAATAAGATCATATCTCAATCCTGATCCAATAAATACATTTTTTACACCATTTATTTTTGACGCTGATTCCAAAAGATTTAAATATTTTGAATGATCTACTTTTATTCCTATGCATACATTTGGGAATAAACACTTTTTATCCTTACATGCTCCGTTTATAAATTTTTTTGAACATTCATAGCCGTACATATTAGCTGTAGGTCCACCCATGTCCGAAATTGTTCCTTTAAAATAGGGTTTTTTTACTAAATCCTTTATCTCTTCAATAATATTTTCTTTGCTTCTCGATA
Organism: uncultured Thermotogaceae bacterium; assembly: GCA_964529955.1. Taxonomy (GTDB): domain Bacteria; phylum Thermotogota; class Thermotogae; order Petrotogales; family Kosmotogaceae; genus JASGMR01. The sequence continues at coordinate 1,196 of CAZGZM010000259.1, read as the reverse complement.
CTATATATCTTCCCTGGTGAAGTCCTATTGAACAGAAATTACATTCTCCATAGCATCCTCTATGAGTTGTTATTGAATTCTTTATCGTTTCAAATGCTTTGACTTCACCATTTTTCAAGGAATCTGGATGAACTTTTTTTGTAAAATAAAGTGAATAAATAGAATCCAATTCTTCTGAAGAAAATAATTCAGGAGGATTTTGAATAACAAATCTATTATCATGTTTCTGAAAAATTTTTTCCTGGATGAAAGGATCGGTTTTTTTATAAAATTTGTCATAAAATTCAAGAAATTTGAATCTGTCATTTAGTATTTGATTGTAAGACGGTAGTTCAGTTCCAATCTCTGGTTTCTGAGAACTCCAGTATAGCGTTCCTGGGACATCCTTGGGCACTTCATTATTTTCATTAATCCTCTTTGCAACCTCGACTATTGATTTTTCTGACATTCCGTAGCAAATCAAATCTGCTTTTGAATCAAGAATGATAGATTTTCGTATTTTATTTTGCCACCAGTCATAATGTGAAAATCGTCTTAAACTTGCTTCTATTCCACCTATAATAAGAAATGAATCCTTATATACTGATTTAACATAATTACTGTATACGATTGTAGCTCTATCGGGTCTCCGTATATTTTGATATTTTGGAGAATATACATCAGTTTTTCTCTTTTTACCTGAAGCCGTATAATTTGAAACCATCGAGTCAACATTTCCAGCTGAAATTCCAAAGAACAATTTTGGTTTTCCCAGTTCTAAAAGTGCGTCCTTGTTTTTCCAATCTGGTTGAGATATTATTCCAACTCTATAGCCTTCATTTTCCAGAACTCTTCCGATAAGGGCAATCCCAAAGGATGGGTGGTCAACATAAGCATCTCCTGTAATTAAAATTATATCGAGTTCATTCCATCCTCTTTTTTTCATTTCCTTTCTTGTCATTGGTAAAAACATTCATAACCTCTTTCTTAAAAAAAATAATTGTTTATGTTATCTTTAACTAGGTGTATTATAATATCTTTATCTATTATTTATGGAGGAATTTTATGTCAAAAGGTGAAAAAAGAAGTAAAATTTTATCGGAATTATTAATATATTTGGGTTTAGCTGTAATAATAGTTTCTCTTTTGATGATAATTTTTTCGGAAAAATTCAGTTTTGATAAAGAGCTTCTAGTTATTTCTGCAGGAGCGATAAT
>CAZGZM010000258.1:0-3514 GCA_964529955.1 uncultured Thermotogaceae bacterium | reverse complement strand
TTGTCTTTATCTCTAATCAATTCTATTTTTCTGAGTCCAGCCTTGTAATTTATTTTTTGAACTGAAATACTTTTTTTAACAAGTGAGATTTCGAAAGTATATAAATTTTGTTCTCCTAATTCATGAGTCCACCATAGCTTTGGTTCATTTATTTCAATTTGTTCAGAGTTATCATTCTTATAAATCTTTCTCTCTTGGATAAAGTCACCCTTTGGATCAAATACCTTTATATCAATATATTCATTTTCTCCAAGGGGATATTTTGAATTAACAATTATCTCAAAATATGCTTTATCTACTTCATATGTATTTTCCTTAAAATTTATTTCAGAGTTTATATAAGCATTTTCAATGTAATTAGGATTTGAAACGACTAACTTTACTTCTCTCCAGATTCCAATATCGGGAAGTTTAGGACCCCAATCCCATCCAAATGAGTAGTAAGCTTTTCTGATGGATTCAACTCCACGTATTGCATAATCAGGCTGATACTTTTTGAAAAAATCCTGGTTGTAATTCATTTTTTCCAGGAAATTCTGTGCTTTGTCCACACTGCTTTTGAAATATACTTCTATTACGTTTTCTCCAGCTTTCAAAAATTCTCTTCTGGAATTATTCAAATCAATCCTGTATGTTCTATGCATATTATCAGTTTGAAACAGAAAATTTCCGTTTATTCTTATCTCTGTAAATGTATCAAGTCCATAAAAAAAGAGTTCTATATTTTCTTTTCTTAGGTAATCCTTATCTAAAATAAAAACTTTTTTATAGAGCCAATTATCATGATAAACCCATTTTACCTCTTCTTCATTCGTTCCATAAAAGGGGTCATCAACAATTTTATTTTTAAGTAGTTCATAAAAAACAGAGCTGGGTACATCGGCTTCTATATTAATTCCCTTATTTTGATTTATTAGCTGCCATTTCCCATTTAAATCAATTTCTTTGTATGACATTTCATCACCTATTCTTTTCCAGATATATCCTTTACTGACTTTCTTTCAATCAAATCTGCTGGAAGTAATATGTTTCTATGAACTCCTATCTTATTGCCATTCAGTCTTTCAATCAATAGTTGAGCAGCAGTAAATCCCATTTCCTTTCTTGGTTGATAGACCGTTGTTAAAGGTGGAACTGTAAACTCAGCAAAAAGCGAATTATCAAAACCGACAATCGAAACATCTTCAGGTACACTTAAATTATGCTCAGACAGGGCATTCATAATACCCATAGCAACATGGTCATTAATAGAAAAGATAGCTGTAAAGTTTTTCCCATATTTTTTTAAATAGTTCTTCATCGCTTTATAACCGTCTACAGGTTCAAACCCTTTTATATCAGATTCGATTATTTTGAAGTCATTATGCTTCAAAGAAAAATTGAATAGGCCATCTTTTCTTTCTCTTGCACTGTAATAATCGTTGGGACCGGGAATAAAAAGAACATTTCTATGCCCCTTCTTATACAAATATCTGCTGACTGAATATGCGGCGTTATAATTATCTATATTTATTGAATCAACTTTCATATCAGAGATTTTATTGTCAATAGAAACAACCGGGATTCCCGAATTGATCAACTCATTCAGAAAATGTTCATTGCTTTTTAGTGAACAGATTAAAACACCATCTACTCTTCTTTTAAAATAATCCTCAATTATTTGCTCTTCCTTTTCAGGTATTCTTTCTGTTGTTGCGACAATAATGTCATAGTTATTTTGAAAAGCAAAATCTTCGATGCCCATGAAGATTTCTCCATAATGATTACCGTTAAAGGTAGGAGTAATAAGCCCGATTGTTTTAAAGGTGCTTCTGACCCTTGGATTAGGAACATGTTTATATCCAAGTTTTTTTGCAGTTTTTAAAATTTTTTTTCTGGTTTTTTCAGCTACCTTGGCGGTATTGTTAAAAACCCGAGAAACAGTTGCAATGGATACTCCAGCTTCATTTGCCACATCATTTATTGTAATCATAAACTCACCTAAAAATTATTAATCAAATTTTTCTCATCCCAAAGGTTATAGGGAAAATTCAGGAATTTTTTGAAACATTCAGTACTCTTTTCCTCAATTATTCTATTATAAATGAAATAACTTGGTCTTGGTGTAAGGGATTTGTCTGAATAATCACAGTGAATCAATCCAAATCTTTTTTCAAATCCTTTAGGCCATTCGAAGTTATCAGTTAAAGACCAATGCAAATAACCCCTTAAATCTACTCCATCTTCAATTAATTTTTCTGCAGCATATAGGTGTCCAATAAGATAATAGGGTCTATACATGTCTATACCGTCAGCAATTCCATTTTCAGTGATGAACAAAGGTTTTTTAAAGGTTTTGTATATCATTTTAGCCATATTATACATTCCTTCAGGATATATTTCCCAACCCATATCACTTGTCGGCCTGTTTTCAGCTGTAAAACTATTTGGGACTGAACCTTGCCCGAATCCTTCAACACGCACCCATTCATCGTTTATATTTTTTATATAATATCTGCTGTAATAGTTTATCCCAAGAAAATCAAAGGGTTCGAAGAGTTTAACAAGGGGTTCAACCATTTCTTTTTGTATTTTTTTAACTATATTTATATCCCCAGTTTGACATTCTAAAGCAATAACAACGCCAACCGGTTTATTTGAAATCTCTTTTAATGTTTCGTATGCAAGTTTGTGAGCCTCTGCTTCATTAACAAGAGCCTGATTGTACATATCTTTATCACTCAAACAAGGCGGAAATCCTGAAGTTTCGTATTTTAATCCCATAACTGAAATATTCGGTTCGTTTTCTGTAACCCAATAATCCACCAGAGAATCTAATTCTTCTCCTACAATTTGAGCAAATTTATTGAACTCTTTTATAGATCTGCTATCATACCAACCGCTTTTGGAATAATCTTTTTCTATATGCATTTTAAGAGGGTCACTTAACCAGATAGGAAGTGTAAAATGACTGAGACAAACCATCGTACTCATTCCATTTTCCTTAATATCCTTTAATATGTCTTTATACTTTAAAAGATTTTTTTTATTCATTTTTTCTCTCAGTGTATTTATATCATCAATATCAAAGGTTTCTTCCGGAAAAATTCTGGACCATTCAACTCCAATCCTGAGCATATTCATTCCACATTCAGCTGCTAGTTTATGGAAATTCTTATAGTTTGAGAAATAATCAGGTCCACCGGAAGGGTCATCCCCGCTCACTAATCCTTTATTTATTATCTCTTTTTCATTTGACCACTGATACCAGTCAGCATTTTTATCAATAAATTCCGGATTTCCCATTTCAACTTGAAATCCTGCCATGGAAGCTCCAAAATAAAATTTTTCAGAGAACATTATTTCACCTCTTTTCTTTATTCAACTGCCACAAAATGATTTTCTTCAATTTCTATTGTTTTTGGTTCTTTTTTTGAAACTCCTGGAATAAATGGAGTTATATTCCTTTTAAGTTCCTTTCTTTTGGGAATATCTTCCCATTTCATATCTAACCTTGGAACTGAATCCAATAGAT
>CAZGZM010000257.1:0-3533 GCA_964529955.1 uncultured Thermotogaceae bacterium | reverse complement strand
AATGATAATAAAAGAAGGTAAATGGTACTTTATGGAGAAAAAACTTTAATAAATAAACATTAGTTCTTTCTTATTTATGGGGCCATGCTTAATAATTTTTCAGAATTTTATGGATCTACACTCCACATATTTCCGATTTTTATGGAATTAAATACCTTTATACTACCCCAAAAATAATAATAAAGGCAAAGATTTAAGATTATCAATATATCTTAACAACCTTTTTATACAGTTATTTATTTAATATAAATTAAGAAGAGCGCTTCAACACTTCTCATTATATGATTTTCAAAAAGAGAGATACTGGAATTATCTTGATATCACCTGATAAATCGAGACAACTCTTAGAAAGAAGAATCCCTTTCCCAAAATTCTTTTTTATCGTTTTCAAATCGTCTGAATTAATACTATTTCTATATTTTAATTCAATAGGAATTCCATCAACTAAAAAATCTATTTCCTTTCCTTCCTTGGAATACCAGTAACCTACACCAGAATAATCCTTTAATCCATTCTCCAGATTTTTCCCGTATTTATAAAGTAGATTTATAGCAACTATATTTTCAATAATCGCTGCGTTACTTGAATTAATACCAAGCTTATTCTCTAGTGTTTTTATTAAAAAAAGATCATAAAAAAACATTTTCTTCTGTTTTCTCTCTCTTGGAAAAAGAGTGTTTTTATCCAAGGATTTAAATATAGAAACTGAATAATTATAGGCTAAAACATCAATATATTTCTGAAAGGTTTTTGTATCCATTCCTATACTGGAAGCACACGAATTCCATGAAAACCGATTTGATATTCTTTCTGCACAAAATCTCAATATTTCCAATAGTCTAGATCTTGACAATCCCTGCTTTTCAATATCTCCAATAATTACATCCCAGAGAATATCATAAAAATACTTTAAAGATTCTCCAGTCTGAAAAGCATCTATTACAGAGGGTATCCCTCCAGTATTAATGTATTGCTGAAATAAAATTTCTACTTTTCTACTTTCAATTTTTAGTTTAAACTCTGAATCCCTTTTCAAATACAAAATATCATCTATATAAATTTTATTTTCCTTACTTTCAGTTAAATTCTCATAATATTCAGAAAAATTCATTGGGAAAAGAAGAACATCTGATTTAATTTTCCCTTTTCTTCCAGGTAATCTTTCTGAGGATCTCTTTATATCCCAGGCAGATGAACCGGATAGAACAAAAAAATCACCTTTGTAAATTGTATTATCTCTAAGTTCTTTAATCGTTCTTTGCCATTGATCAACCATACTGATTTCATCTAAAAAAACGTATCTTTTCTTTTCATCTTTAGCATATTGTAGGTAATCAAGAAGAACATCTCTCAATGTTTTATAATCTGTAACAGTATCAAGAGGTAGAAAAAGAATAGACTTTCTTTCCTCCTTCTTTATTAATTCCAATATAGCAACTTTCATCATTGTTGATTTCCCAATTTGTCTTGGACCTCTTAGTATATAAATACCATCAGAATTGAAATCAAATGCATTTTTATAATCTCTTTTAAACTTAGCATTTTCATAATTTGATAAAAGATTATTCTCAAGATTTTCTATACTCTCAGATAAATCCCACCATGGATTATACAAACTCAATGTTGAAAAATCCATTTTATCACCTCATAAACATAGAATTTTATAGACTACTTCTCCACGAATTTCTGGAATTTCATGGATCCTCACTCCACAAAATTCCGATTTTTATGGATTTTGATATTTTTATATTATCACAAATGAAACCAATTAAAAAATACGTAAAATAATAAATGTTAAAACCGTACTTGAAAAAGGTGAACTTTATCAGTGAAGAAGGCTCTTTAAACAAAAAAATAGTATTAATCAACAAAATAAAATGATTCCATAAATATTTGAATTATCCTATTATTTATTAATATCAAAATGAGTCGCGCATTTTGCGATTATTTAAATGGAAAAGAACCGCAAATAATCAAAAATTACTGCCTTCTTATAAATGTTATTAAAATGGTTAATGCTGCTAATAAAATTAACCAACCGATGATCGCCTTTTTTGAAGCTTGTTTTGCCTTTTCTGCTTTATACCAGTGTCTTGGCTCAATTCCCTGAATCATAAATGTAATTATACATGAAAGATTGACGCATACTATATTCACGAGAAATAAAAGAAATGCCCAGAGAGAAGAAATGAAATAACCTGATCCAAATAACAATCCCGAAGTGGCTAATGGGGGCAACAGAGCAACAGAAACCATAACTCCTATGAGAGAATTTGAAACACCAGTTGTTAAAGAGAGTGAAGCTGCAACTCCAGAAGCTGTTGCTAAAATAATATCTCCATAATCCAGAAAGGTTCTCGAATAAATTTCATAGATTGAGGAATCAACCTGAAGGACCAACCCAACAGCAACAGAAAAAATGAAAGCAACTGCAATTCTCCAGAGATTAGTTTTAACAGCACGAAAAAGAAGATTGAAATCTCCAAGAGAAAGGGAAAATGCTTGACCTACATTTGGTCCAAGCATTGGAGCTATAACCATTGCTCCGATTATTATTGCAGAATTATTCCTAATTAATCCAACGGTAACAACGATAGCTGATAAAACAAGCATAATCATTTCTGTATAAGAATTTCCAATCATTTCATTTACATCCTGATAAAGCTCTTCTCTACTGATTCTCTGAAGTAATTTTGAGAGCGATTTAGATTCAGCTTTTTCCCTTTTTTCATCCTCTTTTTTCTTTTCTTCAGGTTCTTCTATTCTCGGGAGAGTAGCTTCTATTGAATAAACAAGAATTCTAAACTGAGGATCTTTAGAAAACTTTTTATAGAGTTTGTCCATTATCGCTTCGCTCTCTTCTGTTTTAACCATTAATTTTAAAGATTTAACCCCGGAATCCGATTTCAAACACCATGAACCCAGAATAGTTTCATTCTTTAGGAGATTACCTATTTCTATTTCACAATCATCCTTAACAAACATTTCAATTATTCTATTACTCATAAAAAATACTCCAGTTTTTTATATAAAAATACAAGCACTACCCTGATCAATTATATAATACTGGAGTATGATATAAAAATTACTTCTTATCTTCTGTATTAGTTATTGCAATGTTTAAAGTTTTAACAACTCTATTCCCCTTTGCATTTCTTATGAGTAGTACAATTAGTAAGGTTCCAATTATTATTGCAGAGAAAATACCTGGCAATGAATTTCCCCCCAAAGCTATAAGAACTCCTCCTATTATTGGAGCTAAAACCCTTGATAAACTCTCAAGTGAAACAACAAGCCCAAGGGTTCCACCTATTTCATTCTTATCAACTGATTTTGTTAATATCGTCCTCACCATAACTGCAACCAGGCCAGCTACTAGAGCCATGGGGGCAAGAAAAATCATCAAAATTCCAAGATTCGGAGCTAAGGCCCAACCGATTAAAGTTACTGAAACTACGCCCAAAGAAAAGAAAAGTATTTTTAATTCTGAAAATCTTTTGGTTAATATTCCTATCAAAAAACCCTGAGAGAAA
>CAZGZM010000256.1:0-3543 GCA_964529955.1 uncultured Thermotogaceae bacterium | reverse complement strand
TTTTGATAAATAATTATATGTACCAAAAGCTGGATGAATGATCGCGGGAAACCGAGGAAAGTCCGGACTCCACGGGTAAGAGTGCTGGGTAACACCCAGAGGGAGTGATCCCTGGTAAGGGCCATAGAAAAGAAAACCGCCGCAAGGCAAGGCTGGAAAGGTGCGGTTAAGAGCCCACCAGATGCAGAGCGATCTGTATGTTTGGTAACCCCCACTCGGAGCAAGTCCAAGCAGAAAGGGTCTGAGTTTACCCGACGAATCCCTTTCGGGTGGGATGCTTAAGATATTTGGTAACAAATATCTCAGATAGATGATCATTGCAAACAGAATCCGGCTTATAATCCGACTTTTTGGTATACTTTTCAGAATAATAATGATATAATTCTGATTCGGAGGAGACGTATCCTAACTGGTAAGGAGCCGGTCTCGAAAATCGGTGGGGATGATATCCCCTTAAGGGTTCGAGTCCCTTCGTCTCCGCCATTTAATTAATTATTTTTTATACATAGAAAAGAACCCTTTTCAACTCCAATATATTTAGAAATAACATCACATTTTGCAATCAGTAAAAAATAAATTCTTCTTTTTAAATCACTCAATCCTTCAAAATTACCCTGGCCTTTTGATATTATAACGTCAGCATTTTTGAAATAATACTGAAATTCATCAGTTGACTGACTTAAAATTGCTCCCGGTCCATCTGTACCTTCAATTACTTTAACTAGCTTATCAATACCAATTTCTTCAGCTTCTTTCAATGTAACATCGTTAAGTGCCGGTTCGCTTCTTACCACATAAACTATTTTTGGAATATCTAAATATTCCATACAAAGCTTATCTAATACAGTTTCTCCACAATTATCCCCTATATAAAGGAGAGTTTTAGCTTTTTTCAATTCATCAAGCAGAAGATTAAAATCATCTATGGCAAAGTCGTGCTTTAAAACATTTTTCATTGTTCCATTTATATCTATATCATGTCCCGGTCCAACATCTATTGTATTTCCCGCAACCGAAAGTTTTAAAGCTGTTAAAATTTTATTGTCTGATTTTTCAATTATTTCCTTCAATTCATCGTAAACCTGAATAATTTCATTATTTGATTCAACCTTTTTTTCTCTGAATAAATCATTTACCCCCATTTCTCTGGAAACTATTTTCCCAAGTATTCTACCTATCTCAACAGGAGTGAAAGAAAAATCCATCTGGGCAACCTGCTTAAAGGTTTCCATAAAAATTCTTTCTGTTTCTTTGTCCGAAAGATTGTATTCTCTCATTATTTTTAGCATCGAATTAAGATTACAAGTTAAACATTCTGGTGAACTCAACAATTTAATCAACCTCCAAAGAAATTCTACATGTATTTTGAAAAAAAGTTGTTTCAGATTTATAATAATTTTGAGGTGAAATTAATGAGTATTTCAGAAAAAGCTAAAATTATAATTAACAGTGTTCCAAAAAATGTGAAAATTATTGCTGCTGCAAAGACTAGATCTCCTGAGGAAATCCAAGAAGCTGTAAATGCAGGTATAAAAAATATAGGCGAGAATTATCTTCAGGAAAGCGAAGATATTATTTTAACTTTAAAAGAAGGTATTGAGTGGCACTTTATCGGGCATCTTCAAAAAAACAAAGTTAAAAAAGTGGTAAATCTATTTGATATGATTCAAACAGTTGATTCATTAGACTTGAGCAAAGAAATTGATAAAAGAGCAAAAGCATGTAATAAATCTATGAAAATACTTGTTGAAGTGAATATTGCTTCAGAGGATAACAAAAGTGGAGTATTACCTGAAAATACTGAAACATTGCTTAAAGAAATTTCTGGATTTGAAAACATTGAAGTACTTGGCCTAATGACTATGGGCCCATTCGTAGAAGATGGAGAATTATTAAGACCCTATTTTAGAAAAACAAAAAAATTATTTGATACTCTTAAATCTAAAGAAATACCTAATGTTAATATGAAATATCTTTCAATGGGAATGTCTTCTTCGTATAAAGTAGCTATAGAAGAAGGTGCAAATATGATTCGACTGGGAACAATTCTCTTTGGAGAAAGAAATTATCATTGATTATTTTTCTAATTTATAAATAAGAAAGATATTATTTCCTCTTTTTTCATACTTAAAAAGAAAAAGATTCTGTTTTTGTATATTTTCAGAAAACATGCCCAATTCACCATGAAATATTTTCGGTTCTATTGAAATGTGAATCTCATCTATTAAATTTGCATTCAAAAAAAGCGTATTAATTGTTTGACCACCGCTTATAACAACCTCTTCATAGCCTTTGCTTACTAGATGTTTTAATAATTCTTCAGCTTTCATATCAGTAAAAAAGATATTATCCTTTGAATTGTATTTTTCCGGATATTTTGTCATAACTACATTAAATCTATCTTTTAATGGTTTTTTCAAAGTATCATATGTTCTTCTGCCCATTATTACAGCCCCGGATTTTTTTGTGATTTGTTTATAATACTCTTTATCTTCCTTTGAAGACCAATCTGTAAGAGAATTACGGTTTATAGAAAAAACACCATTAACGGTTTGTACAGCAATAAGAATAGTTTTCAAGAAAATCACCTCATTTAATTCTACAATATTATTTTTTCAAAATTAGTACCTATTATTAATTAATTTATCGTGATAGAATTTCCTTATGGAAAATAAAAAGAAGTACGCTTTAATTTATTCTTATGGGTTTTTTATATTTGGCTTTAATGCACTTATTTTGGGTAGTGTTCTCCCTGCAATAGAAATAGCTTTTAATATTAATCATAGTCAAGCTGGAATTCTATTAACTGCAAATCCTATTGGTTTCATGATAGGTACAATTGTATGTGCAATAATTGCTTCAGTAAAAGGCCCATTTAAAATTACTACTATTGCTATGGGTATTTCAGCTGCTGGTATACTTGGTATAATCCTTTCCAGAGATATTTATCTTCTATATATAGCCTTTGCTGTAATGGGATTCGGATTAGCTTTATTTGAAACTGCAACAGGAATATCAATTTCATACATAAATTATAAAAATACAGGAACTGTTTTAAATTTGATGCATTCTCTTTATGCTCTAGGAGCAATAATTTCTCCTTTTATTATAAGCATTTTCATTTCTGAAATAAATACATGGTGGTATGCATACACTATATCCTTTATTAGTTTTTTATTCTTTCTCTTTCTGTCAATACCAATTTATAAAATATCTTATAAGGGTAGCAGTGAGCATAAAAAAGATAAAGATAAATTTCATGCACTTGCAGAATCATCATTCTGGATAATTATTATAAGTATCGTTTTGTATGTGGGAAGTGAAATCGGATTTACTTCCTGGGCAGCTGCTTATATATTCGAAGTTAAGAAAGCTTCAATAAGTCTTTCAGCAATATTTCCCGCACTTCTTTGGGGTGGATTATTTGTTGGAAGAATTATTTCTGGTTTTTTAGTCGAAAGGGTTGGTTATGTGAATATTTTAATATTCATGAATTTGCTTTCAGCACTGTCATTTTTATTTGTTCTTATATTAAACAATCTA
>CAZGZM010000255.1:0-3567 GCA_964529955.1 uncultured Thermotogaceae bacterium | reverse complement strand
GTAACAAAACCGGGACTTACTTCCATAAAACAGAATCCAGAAATGATAGGAAAATTATCGATTGAAGTAATAAACAAAATGATCGCTGGAGAAGAGATTGAAAAAAAAGATATTGTAATTGACATCTCTTTATCTATAAGAGGTTCAACAGGAAAAATTAAAAAACCCCTTGAATAGCAGGTTTTTCAACAACATTAAAATAATTCAATAATGCTTATTCAATAATCCCCATTCTTTTTAAAACTTTTTTATTAGCTTCATCTTCATCAATTTCTTTTTTTTCTTCATCATTTTCTTTGGATTGTTCGAACGATTCTTTCAACATAGGTTGTTGGGTACCTCGTTTATCTGCTACAAAGGTATTTACTAATCGATTTCCATATAAAACACTTGTATGACTCTTAATAATCCATCCGTCCTTTAAACAATCTTCTAGGTGTTCCTGAAAATCATCTTTGTTAACTACTTTTCCATGATCATCAAGTTCTACAGTGATAAAAAATACTTTCTGATTAATCATTATTATTCTCCTCATCACCATTAATATTTTCAAGTTCTATGTTTAAATTATCTAATTGAATTTGATCTGCAATATTTCGTGGATTTTTTAATTTTACTTGATAAAGCTGTAAATCCTTACGTTTTTTCAATTCTTTTTTATAATTTAACAGACTTAAAGCTACGGAAGAACCTACAGAAGCAAGATTTCCCCATAATTTTCCAATTGTTGTCCAGGGTTTCTGGGATAATTTTGTATACAGAGAAGATTCAACTGGGGGTTCTTTTGGCAAAATAATTACTTTAAATTTCTCTTTATAGCTGCTGCTCTCATTTGCAAGTTCTTTGAAGAATTTATCACATTCTGAGATAGAAGTCCTACTACTTATCCCATACTCATTTGATATCTTTAAGAGGTCCTCTGCGATTGGATTTTCCATATAACGTTGAATGGCTCTTTTCAAAGGTCTTGCGCCATAAATCGGATCAAATCCTTCATCAATCAGATATTCTCGTGTGCCTTTTGTCATTTCTATTTTAATATTTCGATCAGATAAAATTTTTTTCCCCGGTAAATTAACAGGTTCATTGTATACTTTTATAAATCTTCCGTGATCCTTGTAGTTTATCTGAAGTTTGCTATCATCATAGGAAGTAATTTCTCTTTTATTTTTTGATTTTAAATTAACATCTTCTATTTTAGCGAGTCTGTTTTCCCTTTCAGGCATCAGATAATATCCTTTTCAGTATCGTTCATAATTTTTGTAATAATGTATTTTGAATCATCATCTACATTTTCAAATATATAACCATAAACGAAATTCATATAAGTTAAAATTTCCGGATTAAGATAATTGGTGTTTGTTCCTCCAATATATCTCTTTAAAATCATTGGAAATTCGCTTTCTTTATCAGAATATTTTTTTTCATTTTCGCTGAATAAATCGAGTAATTTTTTCAAAGAGTTGATAACCTTTTCATTGTAGTCCCGATATTTTTTCATTCTGATTATCTGTCCCTTTTTATTAGCAAGATCTTCGAATTTATTTTTTAAGTCTGAATACTTTTCTCTCTGGTTTTTATCGAGGAGTTCAAGACTCAATTTACTTTCATTTTCAGAGGCATTGTCCATCAATGAAGAAATAACATTTTCGTCTTCGCTATCTTCTATTTTTTTCTGAATTTGAGCCAATTTAAGAAGTGTGTCCTCGTTCATTTCTCTCAAATCTTTTAACTTTCCTTCCTTTGCACTCTTTTCAAATAAATCGATTTTATGTTCAAGTTTTTTAATTTTTTCTATATATGGAGTTATAACATCAAAATCCTTTACTTTTAAATAAAAAGAATAATTTTTAATTGCATTATAACAACTATTTATTAGCTCTCTTCTTTTAGAAATATCTTTGCTGTTATTAATTTGCTTAACTAGGCAGTCTATATAATTTTCGAACAGAACGAACTTATCCGGAAATTTTTTAAAACCACTTTCTGCAACTATTAATGATTCTTCTATACTTTGAAGGCCTACGTACTCTTCATATTTTTTTACGTAATCATTAGCGTTTTCTATACTTTCATCATCTGCATCTAACTTCTTTTTTGAAACGTTTTTACCAAAAAAAAGATCAGTTATTTTATTATATATTTCAGTACCTTCAAGAGATTTATATAATAAGTACAGATTAATAGCAATAATAATTATCAAAAAAATGTAAACCATACAATTCCCCCCTTAATAAATTATTTTAGCATAGTAATGATAATTTTTAGCTTTTTAAATTAATTGTTTAAAGGCCAGTATCCTGGGAATGGATCGGGATTTAAATTAACAGGTATTCTATTATGATGTTTTATTGTAATTCCTGATTTATTTTTTAAAGCTATTATATTTACACCAGCCTTATTTGCTTCTTTAAGCGTATTGGAAAATAATGGATCCATTTCAGTAAATGGAGAAAACTCTGTTGCATCTTCCCGATTAACCATAAAAACAATGGTTGATTTAAATCCTTCCATTTTTAATTTTATAAGTTCATTTAAATGCCTACTTCCTCTTTTTGTTGGAGCGTCTGGAAATCTTGCGATACCCTTTGAATCAACAAGATTAACGGATTTGACTTCAATGTAATGAAGAGGTTTTTCGTAAAGAAGAAAATCCAGTCTTCCATTATTTATTTTAGGTTCTGTTTTAAATTCAATTTTTTTAAAATCTTCAAAAAGATCGTTGTAAATTCCATAAGCAAAAAACTTATTAGATAATCTTGAATCTACAGAAACAAAGAAAGGTTTTCTATCAGAAAATCTTTGAGTTTTGATTAAAAGCAAATCATAATTTGTTTTTCCTATATTTCTTCTTTTTTCAACTATCACTTCTGATCCCTTTAACATTAATTCCTTCAATCTTCCAGGGTCAGGTAAATAAACCCTTTCAACTCTCGATTTAAGTTTAACGATTGCAGTGAAACGATTTGGTCTTTCAAGAAATAGTCCCATTTCTGGATTGCTTATCCATTTAAAACTGTTCATTAAAAACCTCCAAAAAAAAATGGCTCCCCTTTAAGGGAGCCGCTGGCTCCAGCTGAGGGACTCGAACCCCCAACCGCCCGGTTAACAGCCGGATGCTCTACCTATTGAGCCAAGCTGGAACACTGAAATTATTGTACTTCATTTTTTTTTGTTTTGCAAGTGGTTTTTCATTTTTATAAATTTTTTTTAACCTTTCTCGTTGCGAGCAAATTAACTCCCTTTCCGTCGATATTTTCAATAATTGTTTCACCAATTTTAACAGGAGCATTAACTGTTTTTTCTTTTATTTCTTTCATTTTATCCATTATTATCTTTTTTTCTATAGGTGCAGATGTCTTTACAGAAACCAGAGGTACATCTCCTCCTATTACTTTAACGCTAGTTGTAAGAACTCTTTTCGGCTGAATTAGTTCGTCAATAACATATTGTTCTCCTCTTGGACATCTATTGCCAGTTATAATTGGTTTGTCACCGTCCATTTCAACGTTTATTCTGCAGCCAACAGGACACATTACGCAAGTTATTTTTCTACTCATCTTCAAC
>CAZGZM010000254.1:0-3571 GCA_964529955.1 uncultured Thermotogaceae bacterium | reverse complement strand
TTAAAGATGCTGACATTGTAGTAGTTATCCAAACACCAAAAATAATTAATACAGAAGAAAGAAAAGACATTTCTGTAAACAAAGCAAGAACAAATACAATCAAAGCAAAAATAAACGGAAGACTAATTTTAGTTTTTCTCCCGGCATTACTTATGGAAGATCCATAAATCTTCTTTGCCTTTGGAAGAATTCCCTTTATCAATATTCCAAGTCCTGTACCAATCATCAAACCAATTCCCAAACTATTTTTAAATGCAACAGCAGCAGCTTCACTAGCAAAAATATTTAAATTTACACCTAGTGGAATAAGTAAGAAATAAGCTATTGCTGCTCCAATAAACCAAACTCCAGTATATAGTGGTCCAACAATATATCCAATTCCAACAGCCATTGGAGATAACCATAAACCAAAGTATACTTTTTTTTCTGCAAGTTTGTCAAAATTTATACTTGAAGGCAAAAGCATAAACCAGTCTCTTATGAAAACAAAAACCGCAGATAATCCCATAGATATGAATAAATAAGCTGAATTCGCTCCAAGTTTTTCGCTTGTTTCTAGAGTTTCATAAGCAGCTTTCCCAATTGGAAATGGAAGAGGTTCCTGAATAATAAAATATTTTCTTATTAAAGCAGTAAAAACAGCTCCTAATACCGTCCCAATAATCGTGATTATCAAAATTGACGGAATATTTATACTTGATTCCATTCCAATAATCCAAATTCCTGGAATAGTAAAAGCTAACCCTCCAGCAACCATAGCCCCAGAAGACATTGCGGTTTGTGTTACATTAATTTCCTTAAGGTTTGTTTTTCCAAGAATCCTTAAAACAGCCATCGACATTATTGCTACAAAAACTGTAGGCCATGGTAAAGCTCCCATTCTAAGAGCTACATAAATAGAACTAGTTGTAATTATAATGGAACCAATTATACCAATAATAATTCCTCTTATGGTTAATTGTTTTTCACTGTTTTTTTCCATGATATCCTCCAATATATTTTATTAGGAGTATATAAAGACATTTTACAAAAAGATACTTCCCCCGAAATTATTCTGCCTCTTTTTATAAAATTTGTCAATTAACCTAACAAATTTATATTAAGAAAAAATCTATACTTAATGAAAAAATTGTTTTCACTCTATTAGCAATATTTTTATGGGATTGTTATAAATTTTTTTCTTGATCACATTTTCTTCTTCAAATAAGGCGGGGTTTTTCGATTTAAAACAAATAGTCGATCCTGATCCACTCAAAAACCAATATTTTATAGTTTCATTTTTTTCTATTTGATTTAATATTTTTTTCATTTTATCGTTTGTTTTTATTCTATATTTTTGATGAAGTATATCATTTGTATATTTAAATGCTTCATCATATTTACCCTTTGAAATCTTTGATAAAAATTGCAAAGAATTTTTTAGATTATATATTGCATCATCAAAGTTCACTTTATCAGGAAGGGCATTTCTCATTTTCTCCGTAGACATTTCTATTTCAGGAATTAGGAAAGAGAGTTCGTAATCATCAATTATAAATTTTTCGTAATCAAGTTTTTCTTCATAATAATAACTGACAACCAATCCCCCCAAAAAACAAGGGAGTATATTATCTGGATGTCCTTCAAGTTCTGTTCCAATTTTAAATAACTCTTTATCTGTTAAATTAGTTTCACTTAAAAAATCAGCCATTTTCAAGGAAGCAGCTATTGCAGAAGCGCTGGAGCCCAATCCTCTTTTATGTGGAATATTACAATATTCTTGAATATTTATTCCAATTCTCTTCGTTCCCGTTAATTTAAAAAAGTATTCCATGCTCTTTTTTATCAAAGGATTCGGATCAAAACAACCTGAATATTTTCCTTTAGTACTGATATTTATTTCTTCTGATTTTTCATTTTTTTCAAAATAAAACTCGTTAAAAAAATCTAGTGCAATTCCGAAAATATCGAAACCACTTCCAATATTTGCAGTTGTTGCTGGTGCTTTTAAGTAATACTTCATACCAGTTCCGATTCTTTTAAAATTAAATTTAAATTATTTTCGATAGGTAAAGGAGGTTTAATTCTTGAAACAATAACATTTGGGTCCTTTAAACCATTCCCTGTTAAGGTACATATAATCAAAGAATTGGCTTCTAAAAGTTTTTTGTTGTATTTCTTAAGAACTCCTCCAAAGGAAGCAGCGGAAGCTGGTTCACAAAATATTCCCTCAGTGGATGCAAGATATTTTTGAGCAGATAATATCTCTTCATCAGTTAAAGATTCAATTATTCCATTGGATTCCTCTCTAGCTTTAACAGCTTTTTCCCAACTAGCTGGATTACCGATTCTTATCGCTGTTGCAACAGTTTCAGGTTTTTCAAAAATTTTATTATATACAATTGGAGCAGAACCATCAGCTTGAAATCCCATCATTTTTGGAAGTTTTTTGATTATATTATTTTGAAAATATTCGGTGTATCCCATCCAATATGCAGTTATATTTCCAGCATTACCTACAGGTAAAAAATGATAATCCGGTGTTTCCCCAAGTTCGTCTATTATTTCGAATGCTGCTGTCTTTTGTCCTTGAAGTCTATAAGGATTGAGGCTATTTACTAGAGTAACAGGATAATTTTCGGATATTTCCTTTACTCTATTTAAACACTGATCAAAATTACCTTTGATTTGGATTACCTTTGCACCATAAATAATTGCTTGAGATAGCTTTCCCAAAGCAATTTTCCCATCAGGTATTAGGACAAGGGCTTTTATATTTGTCCTTGCAGCATAAGCTGCTGCTGCTGCGGATGTATTTCCCGTTGATGCGCAGATTATCGCTTCAGAACCATTCTCTAAAGCCTTTGCAACAGCCATAACCATACCCCTATCTTTAAAAGAACCTGTAGGATTTGCTCCTTCATATTTTACATAAACTCGTAAACCTGTTTTCCTATTAAAATTTTCTAAAGGAATAAGAGGAGTGTTTCCTTCTTTTAATGAAACAAACGGTGTTTTTTCAGTAACAGGTAAAAATCTTTTATATCTTTGAAGTAATATTTCCATATTATCATTCCTTTCCTAGATTAAATCTGCTATGAATTGAAATAACTGCATCCTGAACTTTTTTTCCATCAATTACCACTGAAATTCGACTTATCCCTGCATTAATCATATCTATATTTATTCCATCATTAGCAAGGGTTTCAAATAATTCAGCAGCAATAATAGGTGATGAAGTCAAATTGATTCCAACAATCGAAACCTTTGCAAAGGAATCTTCTACTATAATCTTTTCTGCTTCACTCTTTTCCTTTAAATCGTCTATGTTCAATCTGTCAAATTCCTTTTTTTGCATTATAAATGACATTGAATTAACGTTCTGTTCTCTCATACTTTGAATGATCATATCTATTGATATTTTTTGTTCTGCTAAATTTCTCATTACTCTTGCTGCAACACCAGGTTTGTCTGGAACATTATATAAAACAACTTTTATTATAGATTTATCGGAAGTCACTGCTCTGACTATAGGTTTTTCCATTTTACTTCCCTCCCAAATTAAAGTACCTCTTTTTTCATTATGAGCATC
>CAZGZM010000253.1:438-3572 GCA_964529955.1 uncultured Thermotogaceae bacterium | reverse complement strand
TAAAACTTTTATCCATAATATCTGAAGAATTTAATGAAAAGTTAATTTTAAAATAAAAACTTTAAAACAAGAAATTATATCAACTTTTCTAATAGGATCCCTTAATTCATCATTGTTTTTCAATCTTTCTTTTAAATGAGTACTATGATCTCAACCTTTAGCACAGTCGCAGAAATTTATTTGTATCCTATCAAAACTTATATCAAATAATGATATATTAGATTTATACAAAAAATTTAATTTAATAGGGGGGATGAAGATTGAAAAAATTCTTTGTTATTTTCTTTTGTTTAATGGTAATAAGTTGTTATATCTTTGGAGAAGTAAAATATGATTCAGAAAAATACTGCTTGGTTCAAGGTGGAACATTCATAATGGGGATTATTGATGAAAACGAAAATCAACTACCCAAATACATAGTAACTTTAAATTATAACTACATAATGGGAAAATACGAAATAACCTTTGAAGATTATGATTTGTATTGTGCGCAAAATGATCTTGATTTACCAGGAGATGAAGGATGGGGAAGAGGAAAACGGCCTGTTATTAACATCAAATGGATTGATGCGGTTAAATACTGTAACTGGTTAAGTAAAATAGAAGGATTGCAGCCTGCTTATGATAAAAACAATAATTTTCTAGATAATGAAGGAAATAAAACAGATGATATTACAAAGGTTGAGGGTTATAGATTACCAACGGAAGCAGAATGGGAATTTGCTGCTCGTGGAGGAAATTTATCTAATAATTACAAATATTCTGGAAGTAATAATATAGATGAAGTTGCATGGTATAAAGATAATTCAGGAAAGATGACTCACGAGGTAGGTACAAAAATTCCAAATGAATTAGAAATTTACGACATGAGTGGAAATGTCTGGGAGTTTTGTAATGATTTTAGTGAGAAGCCAAGTAATGAGGAAGTATTAAATCCTTTAGGTCCATCTCAAGGGTTTACTCGCATCTGGCGAGGTGGAGGATGGTACGGAGGTATAAAGGGAAATCAGGTAACTTTTCGAGGAAGTTTTACTCCTGGAAAGAGTTCTGATTATTTAGGTTTTAGAATTTGCAGAACAGAATAAAAATATTCAAAAAAAAGTAGTTTGAAAATTTGAATGATAACTAATGGTTAGAGGTTATTTTTTATGAGATTTAAAAAATCGTCAAATAGAATAGCTAGTTCTTCACTCACTAATCGTTTACCCGCAGCTTCTATTGCTTTAAAATTGTTGAACCATTTTGACCTATTGTTTTCTTCATTGTAGATCCAAAGTTGAAAGCTACTCGATAACCAACTCCTCATCAACAAAGGCACAATTTCTATTATTGAACTTTGCTTTATATAGATTTATATCCGCTCCATCAATAGAGTTTTGCAAAGAGTTTTTATTTTTTCTCAAAGTATTTACTCCGATGGAAATAGTCTCAATATCATAATTTGGTGATTCTTCATGGGGAAGTTTCATTCTCCTGACTGCTTCAAGCATTTTAATCGAAATCTCTTTACTGGAATATTTTTCCAGTGGCCAGAGAATTAAAAATTCATCACCTCCATAACGATAAAAGTATCTTTCTTCTTCAGGAAAAATCTTCTGAATAGTATCAGCAATACTTTTAATACATTTATCTCCCTTTATATGTCCATAATGATCGTTGAATTGCTTAAAGTGATCTATATCGAACATGATGATAGCAATATCCTTTGATGCTTCAATCGTTTCATCAATAATTTTCTGCCCCTCTGAAATAAGCGCCTGACGGTTTAAACAACCAGTAAGAGCATCTCTGAAAGAATCTTTTACTAATTCCTTGTTTTTCTTTGTTAATTCTAATAGTTTCAAAGTGTTATATGATATAAGCTGCTGATTTTTAGTATAAAGCTCAGATCTCATATTAACAGCTTTTCGATAAAGGTCAGAAGCTTTCTGATACTTCCTTTCATCTTCATATATATCCGCCAATAACATTATAAGGTCAGAAGTTGTGGTTGATTTAATATGGATTACATTTTCTACTGATTGTTTTACTATATTCTTTACAAGTAGCAATTTGTTTTTTTCCTTTAAAATATTGCACCATTCAACTACTTGGTCATAAACATTAACTTCGACTTTTTTCAGATAAGGTCCATTAAATATCTTATTCATCACCTCTATTGACTGCTCAAATTTTCCCTGATGAGCATATAATCTGGCATAATTTGTTTTCAATATTATATGCAATATTGGGGGGATTTTTTCAATATAATCTTCTGTACTTTTAAGATATTCTTCTGCTTCTTTCAGCATATCTACTCTCATAAAGTATACAACCATATTTAAAGTGATTAAAAATCTGTAATAGACATTCTCCGAATCTCGATAATAATCATAAGCAATTTTTGTATACTTTCCTGCTTCCTCAAACAATTCCTGTTTATAGAGACAGGCTCCAATGTTGCTGTATAGTTTTCCATAGTATTCGTCCATATTGTTTTCTTGTCCAAGTTCTAATGCTTTTATAAGATTTTGAAAAGAATGTTCATAAAGACCCATAGCCCCGTACAGCGTTCCTAATGCTGCATATGCAGCAATAAGAGCTTCAGCATCATCAATTTGATTTGCTAGAGATAATGCATTATAAATAAAGTCTGAAGCATTTTTCATATCACCTTTATAATAGTATAAATAACCCTTTCCAACCATTATGTTTATTTGTGCACTAATATGATGAACCTCTTTAGCATTCTCGAACAAATTATCCAGAATTTCATGAGTACTCTTTCTCATTCTCACGTCTTCATTAATACTAGGAATTTTTTCACTCAATTCATTGTATGTTAGCATTCAAACCCCCTTAATATTTCATAGGATATTACAAGGCATTGATTTGATAAATTTTTTATTAATTGTTATAAATAATATCATATTTAAAGCAACTATTAAAAAAAGTTTTATTATAAATATTTATTTCTGATTTATAAAGACTCTTTTTTCTTCATTAAAATCAAACTGAACAATGATTAAATAAAATATTACTTAATAAAAATATTCTCTTTCCATTTATTTCGTAATCTGGACGCTGCTCCTGTAAGCACTTTCTGAAAGGGCAGCTCATTCCACAAAGAACTGTCCCATCACGCCATTGTCCTC
>CAZGZM010000253.1:0-380 GCA_964529955.1 uncultured Thermotogaceae bacterium | reverse complement strand
ATACTATATGAAGCGGTTTTTTGGAGAGTAAAACAAAATAAACTTTCATTTGAAGAAGGAATGGCTTTACCCGAAGTTAGCAAAGTTCTTAAAGATTGGGGAAAAAGAGATGGGGATATTGCAGTTATAGCTTCTGATGAAAATTTCCCGATTGGTGCCGCATGGTTCAGATACTGGAATGATAAAAATACTATTAGAGGATATGTTAATGATAATATTCCTGTTCTTGTAATAGGTGTAATAGAAGAATACCGTCATAGAGGAATTGGAGGAAAAATGATTGATTGGTTGGAAGATTATTCCCTTAAGAATTCAATCGATAAAATAAGTCTTATGGTCTCAAAGGATAATTACGCTTTAAATTTATCTAGACAACCTGG
>CAZGZM010000252.1:0-3572 GCA_964529955.1 uncultured Thermotogaceae bacterium | reverse complement strand
AGAACATCGTCCAACCAGCTGCAGCTATACTGGGAATATTACGAATACTTGCCACTAAAGCACATGTCATACCTACAAATGCAAGAGTTCCAACCTTTGATACCGTTCCAGGATTCTTTGCTGTGCTTCCTCCATTATCTTTATTCATAAAAATTCACCTCTTATATTTCATAAACTTTTGATACTTACAAATTTTCATTCTCCAATATTTCAGTTAACTTTTTCTCCATAGCCTCTGTAACTACCTTCATGTAGAAATCAAATAATTTAGTATCATTCATATATGGAGTCATTATAGAAGCACGCATTAAGGTGATTTGATGTTCTTTATCCCATTCTGATTCAGGTATACCCAATTTTTCAACAAAAGCAAGAGGACTGTCTCCATAATCGTCATGGTTGAAAGTTGTATGAGAAGAGATAAACCTGTTTGAATAAATATCTCCTTCTAAGTATGAGGAATAATCATACATCTGTTCATTTAAGTCATTTATTCTCTTTAAATCTGTACAACCCTTTTCCCTGAATATCCAGTCAACCATATTGAAATCCGGATGATTTAGGGGATAAACTTCAATTGTTTTTCCTTTTATATTAAAGGATAGAGTTCCTAAAAAGTCTCTAAAACGATGAGCAGCTTCTATTGATGAACCGATCAACTGTCCGTAGCCCTCAACATTAAGAGGTAAAACTCTGTGAGCGGTCCAGACTGCTGCTGCTGTGGCTCCAGCCTTCGAACCCTCAAGTATGTATGCACCCAATAAATCAGGAGCTTTAGATCCCTTTTCAAAAACATAAGATGCAAAGTAGGAAATAATATCTCTCATTTCCTTATATTTAATGGCTATACCTCCGGCAGAATAAGGTACATATCCCATTTTATGAGGATCTACAGTAACAGATTCGGCATTTTCAATCGCTTTATAACCGTTATAAACATCTTCTTTAATGGTAACGGGATAATTGAAAACTCCATATTCCTTATGCAATTCTGGAAGCTGGTCATAATCGACGAAATTATTATCTTTATCCAAGAAAATAGCTCGGGCATATCCTCCATAGGCAGCATCGATATGAAGATAGAAATAAATTCCTTCCTTCTTTAACTTCTCTCTTAATTCTACAACTTTATCTACATCATCAACTGCACCTTCTTCTGTAGAACCAACAACAGAAACCACCCCAAGTATAGGAACTTTCTTATCAGTAAGATCTCTAATTGTCTTTTCCAATACTTCGACATCCATTCTGTAGTTGCTCTTCACAGGTATCGCTACCATCTGATCTAATCCAACACCTGAGATATCCAATGCTTTAACCCAGGAATAATGCTTTGTTTGAGGAACAATCCATTTACCAAGTTTATTAATGAACTTACCGCTCCTTGAAGAAGCAGCCTTTACTCTATCTATTTCATCAGGAGAAAGCTTTCCAACAATATCCAAAATTTCTTCCACACTCATATTCAGAAGATCCCATTCGGTTTTCCCTTCAACCTTAATAGGTAATATCTCCTTAAGAGCCAGTGGAATTGACTTAATACACCTCGCATACCATAAGCCTTCAAGATTTGCCAATGAACCATCAGCAACTATATGTCCCCATCCATCTTTGAAACCGAATAAAGTTGCGAAATCTTCTCCAACTTCAGCTTCCATTTGAGAAGTAGCCATTGAAGATTCAAGGGCAACGTTATTTGGATTCCATAACATTGCAAAGCTATAAGCGAGTATAGAAGGCATGAGGGTTTCTGAATTCATATGTCCCCAGTAACGCCCTGCACTTTGCCATGGAACAGACCCTGCACGCATTCGCTGACTTAAATCATCCAACACCTCAATAATATGTTCCTTAGTTGCAACAAAATTAGGTTGGATTTTATCGTGTTCTTTAATTGCTGCTAAATCTGATGGAATGTAATTTTCTCTCCATCCCAGATGTTCACTCACTCTTTTTTTTAGCTGCTCTTCATAAAAATCACCATTTTCTGCCTTATCGCCTATGAAAAGAGCCTTTAAATTTATGTTCTTCAAAATCCTTTCCTCCCCTTTTTATATATTAATTTGAATCATAAAAAAATCAGATTTATTCCAAAAAATTATGCAAATCAACAAAAATATATTGAATTTATATACTCCTAAATTTAAAACAATGGTCTTATATCAAAAGAAACCGTTTATACTCAAAACTCTAACTTATATTTCATAAGTTCATTTTCATTAATTTTATCATAATGGAAAGTAATTAATCACTTTATATTTATTCTGTTGTAATAGAAACTTTTGAATAAAATTTATTTATTTAAAATATAAATACTAGGGAGAATCTTCCTCCAGAAGAAAATTGACTATATTTTTTCTTTCAATTCCTTGATTTATTGTGTCTTCCAAACTATCCATAGTTAAAATAGTCTTCCTGAAGTTATCCTTTATCGTAAGTAATGATTTCATTTCCCTTTCCAAAGTCTTTTCGCTTAAAACGGTGTAACTAACTTGAATGTACCTTTTTTTTCCTTCTCTTTCAGCGACAAAATCAACTTCGTAATCTTTATACTTACCCACAAAGACTGTATAACCCCTTCTTAATAATTCTATATATACAACATTTTCTAACAACCCTGGAATTGCTTTATCTTGAAATCCTAGAAGAGAAAATTTCAAACCGGTATCATTTAAATAGTATTTTTCAAGCGTTTCCAGAAATTTCCTTCCCTGCAAATCATATCTTTTCACCTTATGAAAAATTAGTGCATCCCTTAAAGATTTTAAATAAGAATAAATTGTCTCTATATTATGCTTTCTCCCTTGACTCTTTAAAAAATCAATAACTCTTCTTGCTGAAATTATACTTCCGATGTTATCAGCTAAAAAAAGAATAACACGTTCCAGTAGGTCGGTGTTTCTTATTTCGTTTTTAATAACAACATCCTTTAAAACAACTGAATTAAAGACATCAGTTAAATACTGCCTGATAAAATCATTCTCATTCTCGATTTTGAAAAGTCCCGGTAGACCCCCATATCTGACATAAATCCAAAAGAGTTCTACTCTATTGTAGTTTTTATAATTTCCTCTATATGCTTTATAAAATTTTAAAAACTCAGAAAAAGAGAGGGGATAAATTGGTATTGTTGTATATCTACCAGTCATAAGAGTTGCAAGTTCAGAAGAAAACAAACTGGAATTAGATCCGGTAATATAAATATCACAATTTATATCAACCATTAAAGAAGTAATACATTTTTCCCATTTATCAATATTTTGAATTTCATCTATCATAACAAAAATTCTCTTTTTACATTTTCTTGCTCTTTCAATAATAAAGTTATAGAGATTTTTAAAATTTAACAAATCAACATTTGTAAGCGATTCCATGTTTAAATAAACAATTCTTTCTTCTTCTATTCCATCTTTATGTAATTCCTCTCTTAACATCATTAGAAGAGAAGATTTTCCCACTCTCCTCATCCCGGTAAGTATTTTTACCATTCCATTTTCTCTGTTTTTTAAAAGTTTATTTAGGGTTTCCTGAAAAACTTAAAATTCGATACTTATTGAACAAAAATTATTATA
>CAZGZM010000251.1:0-3592 GCA_964529955.1 uncultured Thermotogaceae bacterium | reverse complement strand
TAAGGTACCGAAGCTCCCTCTGTGTGCACCCTGAAGTCGCTTTTTCCCTTCAAAAAAAGGATAACATTTTCAAATCTCTGAAGAATTAAAAACAGGAGGAGAAATCACATTCAAACGCAATTTATAAAAGCAATTGGAAGAATAAAAATGTATTATAAAAATTTTAATGATTTTAAGTATTGAATATTCAATTTATAAAAATCGGTAAGGCTGTTAAAAATATACATTTTAACATTATTTATTAATATAATGTATAATTAATCAGATGTTATTATTTTTGATTTCTTGCATTTATGGTGAAAAAAATGGATAAAAGGATTTTTGAAAAGCATATCGATATGACAAATTCACTTTTTCTGGTGATAAATCTGGATGGAAAAATAGAGTATGCAAATAAAAAAGTTTGTGAACTTTTTGGAATGACTCAGGAAGAAATAGTCAATAAAAATTGGTTTGAAAATTTTCACCAGGATAAAGATAAAGAAAGAATAAAAAAGATTCATGAGGATATCAAAAATAACAATGTTGAAAATCACAGGATAAAAGATTCAATTATTAAAATTAGCGAAAACAATTTAAGGAATATCGTCTGGTATAACTCATTTATAAAGAATGAAGATGGGAATATAATAAAAATTGTTTCTTCAGGGGAAGATGTAACCGAATACCATGAATTATTGAATGAAAAAAATAAAATTATAGATGATTTAAAAAAATCCGAAAGCAAACTTCAAATATCTATGCAAGCAAGTGATCTGATTTATTGGGAATGGGATTTAGCCAAGAAAAGTATTTCTTATACTGATAACTTCAAAAAGCTTGGAGTATCGATTATTAAAAATGGCCTTAAAGTATGGAGAGATCATTTAATTCCCGAAGATAAAGAAATCGCATTGAATAAGATGAAGCTTTTTCTTGAGAGCGATTCAGATTTTTATAAAAATGAATACCGAATAAAGTGCGATGATGGAAAAATTAAATGGATTAGTGCAAGAGGGAAGAAAATATCTAATAAAAACAATTCAGATAAAATATTAGTTGGAACTTTTCAGGATATTACAGAAAAAAAGAAATTAGAAGAAGCCCTAAAAAATAAGCAAAAAATACTAAAAATGATCAAAGAATTCGATAATTATGTGTTGCAGGAAACAAATGAAGAAAGACTGTTTAATATAAGCGCTCAAATGATAACAGATACAGGCATTTTTTCTCACTCAGTTATTGCTTATATAAAAGATGATAAAGAAAAAACCTTCGAGATAAAGAATACTTTTGGAATAGATGAAAGAATTATAAAAGATTATGTTTTTTCCTATGATCCAAAAAGCGAATTTTTCTGTTCTTCTGGAGTGTGTATAAATTCAAGAAAAACTGAAGTATTTAAAAAAGGAATATTTCTGGAAATCTGGAATAAAGAGAGTGAAAAACTTGGATATAATTCTTCAATTTCTATTCCTATTAAAGTATTCGGAAAAATAATAGGAGCATACTCGATTTTTTCAAATATAGAAAATATTTTTGATGAAGATATGATAAGCAATCTAGAACAATTGGTGACAAATCTTGATTTAGCAATAGAGAGAATAAGAAAGGACCAAAAACTTAAAGAAATAAACGAACAGAATGATCTAATCTTGAATTCGATGACTGATTTTGTGAAACTCATGGATAAAGATCTAACTGTAAAATGGGCTAACAAATCAGCTTTAGATTCAATTGCTGATTTAATAGGGAAAAAATGCTACAAGGTTCTTGCAGGTTCAAATGAACCGTGTAATGACTGCGCATGCATAAAAGCAATTAAATCAGGTAATATAGAGAAAAGTATACAGAAAAAAACAGTATTAAAGGAAGGAAAAGAAATTGAATCTTTTTTTGACAATACAGCAGTGCCTCTAAAAAATGAGAAAGGTGAAATTACAAGAATAGTAGAAATCTCTAGGGATATAACAGAATCTATTGAATCAAATATTAGAGAAAAGCATCTTGTCAATGTTCTAAATGCAATTCAGGAAGTTCAAAAAATTATCATCAAGGAAAAAAATAATAAAAATCTCATAAGAGAGATCTGTAAATGCCTTATCGAAACAAGGGAATACCATGATTGCTGGGCAATACTATATGACAAGAATATGAATTCAATATTCTGCTATCAGGCTAATGAAGAAAAGAAATTTAAAAAATTATGTGAAAAAGCTCTTGAAGGTAAATATACTAAGTGTGTTGATAAAACTTTAGAAGAAAGAAGAATTGTAAAAACTTCAAAACCCGAAAGTGAATGTTCAAATTGTTTTGCTTCAAATTTATATGAAGATAAATCAGCGATTACTTTACCAATCAAATATGAAGATCGTATTTTTGGAGTTCTTTATTTATCGGTTGAAAAAGCTTTTGTCGATGATGAAAGAGAAAATAATTTATTAATAGATATTTGTGATGAAATCGGACACGCCTTAAACTCCATAGAAGAACAGAAAAAACTAATAAAAACCGAAGAACAAAGAATCATGGCTTTCCAAAAAATCAAATCTAATCAGGAAGTATTCATTCAATCACTTGGTAAAGTGGTTGAAATGAGAGATCCATACACCTCAGGTCATCAGAGAAGAGTTGCAGAACTTTCAATAGAGATTGCAAAAACAATGTACCTTTCATTGCAAAGGATAGACGCAGTAAGAATCGCTTCGCTTTTGCATGATATAGGAAAAATATACATCCCTACGGAAATCCTTAACAAAGCTGGAAAACTATCAAATCTTGAATTTAAAATGATTCAGGAACATTCACAGTATGGATATGAATTAATAAAGGAATTAGAATTTGATTTTCCCGTTCCGGATTTTGTCCTTCAGCATCACGAGAGAATAAATGGAAGTGGTTATCCAAATGGTTTAAAGGAAAATGATATCCAACTTGAATCAAAGGTAATAGCGGTTGCTGATGTTGTTGAAGCTATAAGCTCACATAGGCCATACAGACCTGCACTGGGGCTTAACATAGCTTTAGAAGAGATAAAGGATAATTCAGGAATTCTTTACGATCCTGAAGTTGTTGATGCTTGTCTTAAAGTCTTTGAAAAAGGCTTTGAATTTACATTCAAAGCAAAACAAATAATATAAAATTAAATAATAATTTGAAAGAAATGAAAATAGTTTAGTTACAGTGTTGAGTGAAGAACTAGGGAATTGATAGTAAACAGGAAGAACATTTTTTAGTGTCGTGTGGATAATTTTTGGAAAAAAGAGAAGAGAATACTTTCAAAGATCCTGAAAAAATCGTTTGAAAATTTTATGTTTCAATAAAGAAGAATCTCTGTTTCTTGCGATTCTTCAAATGAGGAAAATGATCTGATTCTTACAATTTTCAAGGAAGAATAAATTTTACGAATTTAAATCCTTAATCATTTTCGAAGGAAAACTCTTCTTTATAATTTTTTTTGTGGTGTTTTATGAAAAAAAATAAAAACCTCCTAAAGGAGTGGGAATAAAATTGAGTCCAAAGTAAAATAAAGAATAAGATACCAGCTTTATTAAAGGAGGAAATAGGTTTGGATAAAGTTAAGAAAAAGGAATCTGAAGATGAAAGAATTCAA
>CAZGZM010000250.1:0-3601 GCA_964529955.1 uncultured Thermotogaceae bacterium | reverse complement strand
TGCATGTAGTTTCTGAAAATGGAAGAGTTTTAGAATCTATTGGTACTTTAAAAAATTCAAACTGGGAAAATCTTGGAAGATTTCTTCTTCAGAGTCATGAATCACTTTCATATGATTATGAAGTTTCCTGTGAAGAGATAGATTACCTTATTGAAGAAATTAGAAAACAAAATAGGGTTACAGGAGCTCGAATGATTGGCGGAGGCTTCGGAGGCTCAATTCTACTTGTAGTAGAAAATGAATATTTGGACGAAGCAATGAAAGAATTAAATGAGAAGTATAAAGAGAAATACAATATTGAATTTGATTATTATATTGTCAATCCCTCTGAAGGAGCTAGAAAAGTAGATAAACCAGTTCTTTAAAAGGGAGGTTTATGAAAAAAATTAGATTAGCAATTGTAGGCTGTGGTATTGTCGCAAGAGAACACCATATTCCTGCTTTAAAAAAATTAAAAGATAAATACGAAATTGTAGCTTTAAATTCCAGAACAAGAGAAAGTGCTGAAAGACTGTCAGGAATGCTTGAAAACAACCCGAGAATATTTAAAAGCTATGACGAGTTACTTTCCTGGAATTCCTTTGATGCAGTTGATCTTGCGCTGCCGACAGAGTACAATGTAAACTTTATTGAAAAAGCTTTAGATCATCACAAAGATGTCTTTTGCGAAAAACCGATTGCAGTTGATACTGATAGTGCTAAGAGAATACTTGGTATGGCCACATTGAGTTCTAATATCGTTTATATTGCAGAAAACTTTAGACATGTAAAAGCCCATTACAAAATTAAAGAAATAATAGAATCTGGAGAGATTGGGAACATTCAATTGATAACCTGGAAACAGTTAATTGGAATGAAGAGAAACAATAAATATGTAAGAACATCATGGAGAAAAAATCCCAAACATATAGGTGGGTTTTTATCAGATGGAGGCGTTCATCATATTGCTGCAATTAGGTTATTCATGGGGGAAATAGAATCAGTTTATGCCAAAACAAAGAAAATCTATGATTATCTTGGTTCAGAAGATACTTTACTTATGACTCTAAATTTCGAAAGGGGCTATATTGGAAATTATACAGTTTCCTACGCTGTTGGAGATGGAAGAATAAAGATTGATATTTATGGCGATGCCGGTTCGGTTAAGATTAGGAAAAGTTATTTTTCAGTAACTAATAATAGTGGAAAATTAACCTATAAAATTCCAAGAGAATCATCCTTTGTAAATGAATTTTTAGACTTTTACAGAGTTTTTAATGGCGCTCCAAATATAAAGGGAAATTCTTTTGAAGCGATCAAGGATCTAGCTGTAATAGAAGCAGGTTTGTATTCCTCTAATAAAGGGGAAGAAGTACAAATAAAAAAATATTTATAAATTTTAAAAAAGATACTTGACAGGGTTTGTTTTAATAGATATAATGTAAATCGTGCTAAGCCAACGTAGCTCAATTCGGAAGAGCGGCTGATTTGTAATCAGCAGGTTGGGGGTTCGAGTCCCTTCGTTGGCTCCACTATAGGTGGTAGGGTGCCCGAGCGGCCAAAGGGGGCGGACTGTAAATCCGCTGGCGGAATGCCTACGGTGGTTCGAAACCACCCCTTACCACCATTTATTTTTGGTATTGAGGTGAAGCTATGGCCAAAAAAAAGGATAAGATCCTTGTTACATTAAAATGTTCAGATTGTGGAAGAAAGAACTATTACAGATTTAAGAGCAGACAAAAGAAGTTCAAATTGGACTCGAATAAATACTGTAAAAAGTGTAGAAAACATACTGCACATAAGGAAGCTAAAGCTTAGTTTTTTGGAGGGATAATATGGCCCAAGGAAGAATAAAAAAGTTTCTAGGTGAAGTAAGAAACGAAGCTAAAAAAGTTACCTGGCCTGATAGACAGACAATGGTTTCGTCTACGGGTGCTGTTTTGGTAATATTGATAGCTAGTGGTTTCTTTTTAGGATTACTGGATATTTTTTATACCAACGCTATCGGTGGACTACTCTCTATATTAACGGGAGGGGCAGGTTAATAGCCTACTATTTGTTATTATATGAGGAAAAAATGGTATATAGTCCAAACATATTCTGGTTTAGAACATTCAATAAAAGAATCCATAGAATCAAAGGTTGAATCCTTTGGTATTAAGCATCTTGTTGGAAATATACTTATTCCTGAAGAGATAAAGCTTGAGGGAGCTTCTGTATCTCCCGAGAGGCATGTACTGCTTGATGATTCCAAAATAAAAGTAAAAAATAACGTGGATGTATACAAGACTCAACTGATTGCTATCGAACCTGAAATTCATGCAAAACATTCTGGCTTAGTAAAGGAAATTAAGAATTATAGAATTATTCTGATAGAAACCATTGATAAAAAGTATACAAAGACTTATTTTATACCCGAAAGTGCTAAAGTAGAAACAGGTATTAAAAGTGGTACAAGAATCAAACAGGGATTTCCTTTAGCTAAAAATGGTGATTATTATTCTGAGTTAGAAGGAAGGATAGTTGCTACTTTAAAAAGAAAAAGGCTAGTTGTTGACAATGAAGATGGAGGAGAAGATGTATATATTCTCTATCCAGAGACAATGTCTTCAAAACGATTGAGAAAGGGAAGTGCCATTAAAGCTAAACAGCTTCTATGTGATGAAAAAGAAGTTTATTCAAAGGTTGATGGAAGAACAGAAATAAGAGAATTCCCTGGTAGAACCGAGATAAAGATTTTTAAAATCAATAGAATTAGACTATATCCGGGATATATTTTTGTTGAGGCAGTTCTTAATGAAGAAGCTAGAGGAATTATTAGAGGAACACCCAATGTAGTAAATTTTGTAAGCGTTGGTGGTCAACCTGTT
This sequence comes from uncultured Thermotogaceae bacterium, assembly GCA_964529955.1. Lineage (GTDB taxonomy): Bacteria > Thermotogota > Thermotogae > Petrotogales > Kosmotogaceae > JASGMR01. The sequence continues at coordinate 752 of CAZGZM010000250.1, read as the reverse complement.
GAGTTAAAGAAAAAGGAAGTAAGAGCTTTACTAAGGTTATCAGGATTAGAGGAGCTTGAAAATGAAAAGACTAAAAAAGAAATTAAGGTCGAACTTGACTTTGAATTAGATGAAACTGTTAGGATTAATTCTGGCCCATTTGAGGATTTTGTTGGTAAAATTACCAATCTTGACCCAGAAAAAATGGAAGTTAAGGTTATAGTAAGTATTTTTGGTAGAGAAACACCAGTAATTCTAAACGTTTCAGAAATAGAGAAAATTGTTTAATAGTGGGAGGATTAATATCCGTTTAACCACAAGGAGGAAGAAAAATGGCAAAGAAAATTATAGCTCAGATTAAACTTCAGTTACCAGCTGGAAAAGCAACCCCAGCTCCACCAGTAGGACCTGCTTTGGGTCAGCATGGTGTAAATATTATGGAATTTTGTAAAAAGTTTAATGCTCAGACTTCAGGTAACCAGGGTATGGTTTATCCTGTTGTATTGACTGTTTACAAAGACAGATCCTTTACATTTATTACAAAAACCCCACCAGCAAGTTTTTTAATCAAGAAAACAATAGGACTGAAAAAAGGTTCAGGAAACTCTTTAGCTGAAAAGGTTGGAAAGATAACTAGAGCACAGCTTGAGGAAATTGCTAAGATTAAAATGGTGGATTTAAATGCCAGAACTTTAGATGCAGCTATGAAAATTATTGCTGGAACCGCCAGAAACATGGGCGTAGAAGTTGTAGGTTAGGGGTGATTTGATGGC
>CAZGZM010000249.1:0-3616 GCA_964529955.1 uncultured Thermotogaceae bacterium | reverse complement strand
AGAATAACTAAAAGAGGTGAGAGAAATGAAAAAAGAATGGAGAAAATTAGAAAAGAATTTTTATCTTCCAAAAAGCACACCTGGGATAATTGATATCCCTGAATTTAATTTTTATTCAATTAAAGGCGAAGGTAATCCTAACAGTGAAAAGTTTGGGGAATATGTGGGAGTGCTTTATTCACTTTCTTATGCAATAAGAATGTCTCCTAAAAAGGGATATCAACCTGATAACTATTTTGAGTACACTGTTTATCCTCTTGAGGGAGTATGGGATATTAAAGAAGAAGCGAAGAGAAGTTTCAAGGAATTAAACAAAGATGATTTAATTTTTAATTTAATGATAAGACAGCCCGATTTTGTTGATTCGTCCTTTGCTGAAAAAATAATTCAGATTACAAAAAAGAACAAACCGCATGAATTACTTGATGAAGTGAAATTTGTATCTGTGAAGGAAGGAAAGTGTGTTCAAATTCTTCATATGGGGAGTTACGATTCTGAACCAGAGAGTTTTAAAATTATGGAAGATTTTATAGAAGAAAATGGGTATAAAAGAGTATCAAAAATACATAGGGAAATATATCTTTCTGATCCAAGAAAAACTGCTCCTGAAAAGTTAAAAACAGTTTTAAGATGTAAAATAAAAGAGAAATAAAGGGGAACATTTAAATTAATATTTTTGTGTTAATATATTCTTGATCCTTTTTTTGAGGGGGTGGTTTTTTGAAAGCTGTTTTACTGGATTCGGTGTACAAAAAAACGGAAAATTCCTTTAGTAAGGATTTTTCTAACCTTTTAAATCATTATGGAATAGAAACGCAAATAGTTTATTTAAGAGATCTTGTTATAATGCCCTGTTATAGCTGTGAAGGATGTACTCGAAAAACACCTGGAGAATGTATAGTTGGTGATGATACTGAGAAATTTCTTAAACCTGCTGCTAAATCAAATATAATAATTGGAATAACTAAACTGAGCTTTGGAGGTTATTCTTCAGATTATAAAAAAGCAGTTGATAAATTCGCATTACTGGGAACCCCCTATTATCATATGCACAATGGAAAACTTGTTCACAGGAAGAGATATGAAAACATAACCGGACTTTATAATATCGGATTTGCAAAGGATCCTTCAGAGATGGAGATAAATAATTTTTATTATTTAACCAGGCACAACGCTATGAATCTAACAATAGATAATTTTAGAGGCTTTGTTATTGAAGATAAAATAGAAGAGTTTTCTTTAGAATATATAGTAAAAAAGATAAAGGAATGTGAAAAAAATGGATAAGAAGAATGTCGTTTTTATATTAGGCAGTCCTCGTAAGAAAAAGAATACCTATGTTTTTGCAAAATCTTTGATGAAATCCTTTGAAGACAGAGGAAACCCAACGAGAATTTTTTACAGCATAGATAACTTCGAAAATTTAACAGATAAATTGATAGGAACATTGAGAAATTCTCATATAGTATGTTTTTTATGTCCTCTCTATGCAGATTATCTACCATATCCAATGATCAAAACCATGGAAATGATACTTAGAGATCAAAAACAGGTTCTTGAAGGAAAATATCTATTTGGATTCAGTCAGTGTGCATTTCCATTCTGGAGATTAAATGAAGGTTCACTAAAAGCTATGGAGATATTTGGTAAACAGGCAAAAATGAAATGGCTTGGTGGACTCGCCTACGGAGGAGCTGGAATGATGGCTTGTAATGATTTATCGGAAATGGGGAAAAAAGGCCAAAAACTTATTGAGGGATTTGAGCTTTGTGCTCAATCAATTCTTAAGGGAGAAAAAATACCTGAAGAAGCTCAAAAACTATTTGAATTTGGCATTCCAGGAATTTTGAAACGTCCTGTGGGTTTATTTCTAAATCACAGAATTAAAAAAATGGAAAAAGAACTAGGGGTGGAAATCGGAAAAAAAGCTTATTAAGTTTTTTCTCAGATTGTGTCCGGCTTAAATATTAAAAAATCTTCTTCATATTTAGAAAATCAATAATCTAACAAATTAATTATATATGTGGATTAGCATCATCTCATGATATTCATAAAGGATTAACGATTTTAGAAAAAATACATAATTATTTTCGTGGTGAAAAGTCTGCCTTTAGTACTCTATCATCTTTATTTCTTACTAATAAGGACGCTGAGGAAACTGATGAAGTGTATAATTACTACGAATCAGTAGGACTACCAATCTTGATGATATAGGTTTATCAGGAATTAGCGATGAGGAAATTATGAAAGCTGCTGAAGGGAGCTGCGCAAAGGGAGAAACTATTTTAAATGAATCAATAGAAATAAATCCTCAAAGAGTTTATGCAGCTTTGAAAGCAGCTGATATGAAAGGAAAAGAAAGAAAATGTAAAAGATTTACCGGAGATTAATTTCTCCAGTTTTTATTTCATTGGGGGGATAGACTGTGAAAAGAGAATTATGGGATTTGTACAATGAAAAAGGAGAAAAATTAAATAAGATAGCTATAAGAGGTAATGAAATATCCTCTGGTGAATACCATTTAGTAGTACATATATGGATTTGCGATTCAAATGGAAGATTTTTAATTCAAAAGAGATCAAGTAAAAAAATTGTACCGAATATTTGGGCAGTTACTGGAGGGAGTGTTCTATCAGGGGAAGATGCAATTGCAGGTGCGGTAAGAGAAACAAATGAAGAGATTGGGATTGAACTTAATTCAGATGATTTGACCGAAATATACAGAATTTATTCAAAAGATCACATAACAGTTGTATTTATAACAAAAAATGAAACAGGTTTATCAGATCTTGTTTTAGATGACGAAGAAGTTGCAGAGTGTAAATGGGTATCAAAGGATGAACTTGAAGAGATGATAAGACTTAAAACCTTCTATAATTATGATAAAGACTATGAAAACTATTTTGAAAGTATATTCAGTTCAGCAGATGATTTAGTTGCAAAATAAAAAAAGGACTTATAAAAAGTCCAAGGTAAGTTCAGAAAAAAACACTTTTTGTATTATTAAGTAACGGGCCCTGCTCCTGAGCCCGTAAACTTTTTTAAACTCATCATTTAAGTTGGGTGAACCGAAAAAATGAGTGTCTTCCAAAATTCAAAAGGAGTGACTAATCAAAAAGACTAGTACAAAGATATAATATCATAAAATAATAAATCGTTTAACCGGGCTAAAATGAAGCAAAAAAAATATAAACCAGGGAAGAAAAATGTTTTGTTTTCATAAACCCGTTTATAAAAAAGAATACAGACAATAAGGGATATCTTTAATTTTGATTTGTTTAACAAATTAAAATACATTAGAAAATAAAAAGTTGCATTAATCAATATATTTAATCAATCCTACTTTTTATTAATTTTATAATATTTACGAAATATATAAATGTTTTATGATAAGGTTGGAGAGATGAAAAGAAAAAATAGAAAATTATTTTTAGTAATTGTCAAGAAAAATCTAATAACTCTGCTAATTAGTGTGATAGTAGTTTTGATTATTTCAGTAGTTGGCTTTCAGATATATTATGAGAATATTATGATTCCTAAGGAGACAGATTTAGTCATAGGAGCTGTTAACAGTTATAAAGATATTTCTAAGGTATATTTGAATTTAAACAATAAA
>CAZGZM010000248.1:0-3619 GCA_964529955.1 uncultured Thermotogaceae bacterium | reverse complement strand
GATTTTTAGTAAATTACCTATCTTTTTCTTTATCTCATCAAGTTCATCGATTGTTATTCTAAAATAATTTGCACTATTTTTTAACCTTTTCAAATGTTCATCAATGAATATGGGTATTCCATCTATAATTCTAATAACTTCATATAGACCATCTCCAAAAGTACAACTACGATCTTGAAGTTGAATACATTTCTCCCTTAAATCAACTATTTCATCATTAAAATATGCATACATAGTTTATTCTACTCCAGACCTATAATACCGTTATCTAAAGAATTTATTTTTAACATACTCAGAACGGGAATATTAAAGCTATCCTCTAACAATGCTCTTCCAGATTCAAATGTTTTTTCAATTACGGCTCCTATTCCCACTATATGTATACCTTCACATTTCAACATTCTACAAAGAGCAGAGATAGTCTTTCCGCTTGCTAAAAAATCATCTACCACTAATACTTTATCTTCTTTATTTATAAATTCCTTAGATATATGTAATTCAACAATTCCACCCTTTGTATGAGATGGAGCAGAATCGCATATAGACTCTTCCATAGTAATTGGCTTTTTCTTTCTTGCAAAAACTAAAGGAACGTTCAAATACTTTGAAGTAACATAAGCTGGAACAATCCCCGATGTTTCCACAGTAATTACCTTTGTTATTCCCTTATCTTTAAAAAATGAAGCAATTGATTCTCCCACCATTTCCATAATTTCAGGATAAATTTGATGGTTTACAAAAAAATCCACTTTCAATATACCGTTACCCAAATTTCTTCCTTTAGATCTAACTTCATTTTTCAACCTTTTCTCACATTCAGAATATATTTCACTAAACCCTCTCACTTAAATCCTCCTAAATATTTAAATCTAAATCATTTTCTTCTGCAAAATATAAAAAAACGTCGAATTTTTCATCTGTAAAACCCGAATATCCTGATTTTTTCATAATTGAGATTTCTTTTTCGTTTTCACACATTATCGAAAATCTCCCTTTGTTGCGAATGGAACAAATGATTTCTAAATCCTTAATTAATTTTAAAAAATTATTTTCATCTTTAACCCTAAAATAATTAATAGAAAGATTTTTACTACTCTTTAAATCATCAGAAAACAAAATCATATTATTATAATTATCTGTAATCATTCTGACATTTGGAAAAAATCTTTCTTTATCTAAAGTCTCTGGGATAATGAAAACCCAGTCATTGTTTATTATTTTTTCTGGATAAACGGCTTTTTCAATTTTTATATTCAAATTCTCTTTGTTTTTAATATTTTCTTTGATTAAATACTTATATTTTTTTATTATCTGAAAGTTCATTTTTTCGTGCAATTTTATTGATTCTTTATTCTGATAATAAGTAGAAAAATAGAACCGTTTAATACCCTTTGTTAAAGAATACTTCATCATATTTGTCGATATAAATTTTCCATAACCCTTACCTCTTTCAGAAGACGAAACCCTTAATCCTTCAAACCACGCTGAATCTCTGTTAAACATAATCATGTCACTAAATCCTACTATTTTTCCATCCACTTCCAGTCCTTTGAAATAATAATTTTCATCTTCAACAAACTTCTTCCAGACATATGGAATGTAATCATCCCCATCCCAAATTCCTTTACATATTTCCAATACATCCTTTTCATCGTTTAATGTTATATCTCTATAAATATACTTTTTGCACATATTTTGAAGTCATCCCCCTCATCATACATCCATAATTCATTTTAAATTCAAGAGCATCTCCAAGTTTTAATTCTTTATCACAATCTGATATATCGCATATTAAATGATCACTGGAAGCATGCAAAATTTTGATTTTCGGATTTACAGGGTTGAGACCAGAAAGCAAAATATCCTGTTCACCAATATTTAAAATTGCTTTTTTTCTAATTCCTTTATCAAAAAATTTTGGATCTCTTCCAAAGGCATCTTTTCCTATTTTCCCTACAGGAACAGAGGGTTTATCCTTTAATTCAATTATTTCTGTCTCTAACAGCATCGTGTTATGTACTAATTGCTTAATTTCAATATTATTCGTAGTATCCTCACCAAGGAGAATGGCTTCTCCGACTCTAAAATTATTTATGCCTGAAGGCATCTTGTTTTCAAATAGAAGCTGCAGTGCTGCGGTACTTCCTCCAGAAATTTTTTTAAGTTCTCTCTTTGTTCTTTTTTCAACTTTTTCTTTTATGTTTAAAAGCAAATTCATTTTTTCTTCAGTATATATTACTCCTCCATAACAACCAAGATTTGTTCCAATTCCAATTATTTTATTATCATCAACGGATAAAGCAGAAACAATCTCTTCAACTGCATTTTTATACCACACGCCTTCTCTTAAATCTCCAAGGTCAACCATATAAATAAGATTCACATTTTGGTTAGAATCTTTGCATTCTTTTACTATTCGTTTTAAAGTCTCAATTTCAGATATGAGGATTTCATCAACCAACCCAATAACTTCCTCAATCTGCTCAAAGGCGGGAGGTCTCAGCAACATTATTTCTGAATCTATACCTTCTTTTCTTATTTTCTTTACATTTGTTATTCTCGAATCAGCAAAAGCTGAAATACCAGAACCAAGAATAATTCTGATTATTTCTGAATCTGCACATACTCCCTTTGTAACAAAATTTAGTGAAATATTTTTTAGATCACAGAGTTTTTTTACTCTTTCTGCATTTTCCTGTATTTTATTCAAATATATTTTTATTTTTGCCATTATTCCTCCACTTTTTTACTTTATTAGAAGAATTTGAATATCATTAACATTCGTTCCAGTTGGACCTGTTTTTATAAGCCCATTTACTTTATTTAAAAATGAGTATGAATCATTATTATTGAGATATCTAGATGTTTCGAGGTTCATTTCCTTAACTTTATTTAAGATCTCGATATCTATAATTCCTCCTGCTGCATCGGTAGGACCATCTGTTCCATCACTTCCACAGGAAAGAAAGACAAAATCATTTTTTATATTCAATTCTTTCATTTTATCTAAGAAAGCAAGGCACATTTCTTGACACCTTCCTCCAATACCATTCCCATGAACTTTAACAACTGATTCTCCACCTGCTATTATTGCAACTGGAAGTAGTTTTTTGTTGAATATCGGAAAATCCATACATATATTAGCAAAAAGCCTTCCAGCCTCTGAAGCTTCACAAATAATGTTTGATGATAAAACTATTGGAAAGTATCCCTTCTTATCCGCATATTTTTTTGCATGTTCAATTAATCCTTCAATGCTTCCTATAATATAATTATCAACATTTTCAATCTTTTTTGGAGTTTCCTGTTTCAATATCTCTGTTATGTTTTCATCAGGAAAAATACTTAGTTCAGATAAAATTTTCATACATTTTTCAGAGGTAGATGAATCGGCTGCTGTAGGACCTGAAGCAATAAAATCCACATCATTCCCTAAAACATCAGACAGAATCAATGAGTATATTTTTCTATTACTGTTAAGATTTGCAAATCTCCCACCTTTAACCGACGAAAGATGCTTGCGAATTGAGTTTATTTGAATAATATCAGCTCCTGATTTCAATAATGACGCATTTATACTGATTAAATCATTTATAGTTACTCCTTGAAGAGGTTTTTC
>CAZGZM010000247.1:0-3640 GCA_964529955.1 uncultured Thermotogaceae bacterium | reverse complement strand
TTTCCATTTTACTTCCCTCCCAAATTAAAGTACCTCTTTTTTCATTATGAGCATCCTTTATTAAAACTTTGATTTTATATTTCCTTGCAAATTCAGCTGCTCTACTCTGTAAAACTTGCGCTCCCTGTTTTGATAACTCTATCATTTCTTCATAAGAGAGTTCCTTAATTATCTTGGCTTTTTGAACAATAGTAGGATCTGCTGTATAAACCCCATTTACATCTTTGTATAATTCACACACTTCAAGGTCTAGAGAATAAGTAAGTGCAATTGCAGTTAAATCAGATCCTCCCCTACCCAGAGTTGTAAGTTCTCCAGAATTTGATATGCCCTGAAAACCTGCGATTACGGGAATGATTCCCTCTTTCATAAAATTATTTATTCTGTTTGTATCAATTTCAACAATTTTTGCATCGTTATAATTACCATCAGTATATATTTTTGCTTGAGCTCCTGAAAATGCCATAGATTTTAAACCTAAATTTTGCAATGCCATAGACATTAATGCTATTGCCTTTTGTTCTCCACAAGATAGAAGCATATCTATTTCTCTAGGCGATGGAGCAAGATTCACTTCTTTTGAAAGCGATAATAATTCATTTGTTGTATTACCCATTGCAGAAACAACTACAACAGGCTTTATCCCTATTTTTATTTTATTATTTATTTTTTCAGCAATTTTTTTTATCTTTACAATCGACGAAAGGCTACTTCCCCCAAATTTCATAACTACAAAGGATTTTCTTTCAATATCTGCTGCTCTGGATGCTCTAACAATATCTGAAATTACAGCAGTGGCAGTTGGATTTCCACCAGCGCCTTCACCTCTTAATACAAATTTCCCCGCAACATCTGTTTGCACTTCGATGGCATTTTCAACTCCATCAACACTCCAGAGAGGATCTAACTTATCTATTTCTTCCAATTTTATTTCTGTTTTATCATTTTCAAAATCAATACTGCCAATTAATTTTATTTTACATTCTTTTTCCTTCGCTAATTTTATCGAATTTAGCTTTATATTATTTATCCCAACTCTTTTTACTTTGTCTAATCCAATAAAATCTCCATCAATTGTTCCATGTAATACTGATAATTTATAGGCAACATCATATCCTTCAACATCATTTGTTGGATCTGATTCTGCAAATCCTAATTCCTGGGCATCTTTCAAAGCATTTTCATATGATGTGTTTCTAGCCATTGATGTCAATATATAATTTGTTGTTCCATTAATAATTCCTCTAATTTTTTTAATACCATGAAAAACAAGATAGTCTTCCAAAGTTGATACGATTGGAATACCACCTCCAACAGACCCCTCAAAAAAAAGATTCTTTTTCAGTGTCATTTGAACGAGTTCGGTGCCGAATTCAGATATCAGTTCCTTATTTGGAGTAACAACTATTCTATCAAGCTCCAGAGAATGTCTTACAAGTTCCAAAGCGGCTCCGCATCCTCCTATTGCTTCAACAACAATGTCACTATTTATTATTAGGTCTTCAAAATCATCGGCTATTTTTTCCTCTGGAATGTTAAAAGTATCATATTTAGACTTAGTTCTTGTGATTACCTTTGATACATAGAAACTTATTCCTTCCCTTTTAAATAAGTCATTATACTTTTCAGTCAAGATTTTATATACACTACCACCGACAATTCCCAATCCAGCGATTCCAATTCTCAAATCAATACCTCCTAAACACCCTATATAATAAAAAAAAGCACCATAGGTGCTTTCGATTTCCTTTTTTTTAATATTTAAGGAAATCTATATCAATAATTGGTGGTTAAACCAAACGTTATATCAAAACAATAATCCTTCTCTGCGAAGGAATATATTGCTGCAAAGCCTCCAAAAAAGCCAACAGCTTCGTATCCTCCCTCAAATCCTGTACCAAACTGCAATTCAATACCTTCGGTTTTGTAATTCATGGTCGCTCCGCCCAAGAGACTGAAAAATTCCGTAAAATCATATTTACCACAAGCTCCAAAATAAACTGAAGAAAGAGAATCTTTAGACCCTGCTTCTATACCTATTTCAAAGGTATCATAATCTATCCTAACCCCACCGAGCAAATCCATGAAATATGCACTTTTTGGAAGAGGATAAATTTTGAAATCCCTTGCTCCTAGAACTGCTTTAACATCAGAGTCACTTTTCCCTATAGTGAAAGCTAAATCTCCACTAAATTGAGAAGTTTTAAAATCCATGTTTTCAAATTCATAGTTTAGTTTTAATCCAAAATGAACATTTTCATTCATTTTTTTACCCAAACCATAATAAGCCATCAAATCACTCGTTGCTGAAGCCCCTGAAGTAAATCTTCCCCCAAGTAAACCTGCCCAACCACCATCTGTCTTATCATAAAATGAAAAGCTAAGACAATGATTAAATGAATTCATATTCAAATTGAGTGTTTCAGAAGCTTTTTCTGTTAATAAAGTATAATTTGCTGTAAGACCATCATTAGGAATAAAATTAACGTCAGAAATACTACCAAATTGGCTTTTCAAACCGTAGGAAAGTATTGAGCACCCTCCAAATAAATTATTGTAACCAGTAAAACCGAATATCACAAAACCAAATAACAAAAAAAGAATAATCAAACCATATTTTTTCATAAAATTCACCCCAGATTTAGAAACTTTCCAAAGTTATTAAACCTTTTTCTAAACATTCCTTCTTAAAACATAAAAAATTTTCCTCTTTAATTGATTCTCTAACTCTTTTAGCAAAATTTAAAAGAAAATATAAGTTATGGTACGTTAATAACATTTTACCAAATATTTCATCTCTACGGAAGAGATGATGAATATATCCCACGCTATATTTCTTACAAACTTTACAACCACAGTCTTCATCGATTGATTTATCAATAAATTTATATTTTCCTGCCTTTAAGTTTATTTTACCATAATTTGTCAACGCTGTACCATGTCGACCCATTCTTGTTGGTAAAACACAGTCAAACATATCAATTCCATTCTCCACCGCAGAAATTATTAAATCTGGTGTTCCAATACCCATGATGTATCTAGGTTTATTCTCCGGTGGATATTCCATAACAGAATCAAGAATTCTTTTAGTTATTGGAAAGGATTCTCCAACACTTAATCCACCAATTGCATATCCCTCAAAATCAAGAGAAATAATTTGCTCTGCACTCTTCTTTCTCAATTTTCTGGAAAATCCTCCTTGAATTATTCCGAAAAGAGATTGATCCTTTTTATTATTATACTCTTTACATCTTCTTGCCCAATTGAAGGTTTTCTCTATAGATTTTTTAACATAATTTTCATCTTTACCGGGATCAACACATTCATCGAATGCCATTGCTATGTCTGATCCCAATGTCATTTGAATTTCCATTGAAAGTTCTGGAGTCATATATATTTCTCTACCATCAAGAGGTGATTTTATTTTAACACCATCATCTTCTACCTTTTTATTCCTTATACTAAAAACCTGGAATCCTCCACTATCAGTCAATATAGGCCTGTCCCATCTCATAAAATTATGAAGGCCACCAAATTTGTTCATTACATCCAAACCAGGTCTAAGGTATAAATGAAAAGCATTACCAAGAATTATTTCTGAATTTAATTCCTCGAGATCCTCATTCCAAATAGCCTTTAC
>CAZGZM010000246.1:0-3656 GCA_964529955.1 uncultured Thermotogaceae bacterium | reverse complement strand
GAAAAAAATAATCTGGTTGAAGAAATATATTATGTATATTTTGAAGATATAGGAAGTTGGAAGGCAATATCAAAGCAAAAAAATATAATCGAGTATAAGTAGAATTTTCTATTGATTCAATTTGTTTCCTGCTTTTTAAAAATGTAAGAATAGTTTAGATTAAGGGTTATAATCGGCTTTAAATTACAATAAACATTATACACGAAGAATAGTTAAATTTGTTTTTGATATGTTTTATTGATAGAATTCATATGTTAAACGTACGAGATACGGGGGTAAAATAAAATTTAATTGAAGAATTGCTGTTTACTCAGGGGTGGTAAAGAGCGTATTAGGAAGGTTATGAGTGCCTTGCATATTGCAAGGTGCTCTTTTTTTATATATATATAAAAAAAATCAGACAATGGTTTAACCAGTGTAAATATCATAAGGAGGTATTTGTATGTTAAAGGTTTTTTATTGTGGTGACCAGGTAATGTTAATCACCACCTATGTAAAGGGTATGAATTCTTGGACAGACGGAGTGGTTCATGATGAGAGTTTTCATTTAAAGAAAGCTTTAGATGAAGATCCAGAAATCGATTTAACCTATCTACCAACAAGTGAGTGCCAGAGAAATTTCCCAGATCCTGAAGAAATAAAACAGTATGATGTAGTTTTATTTAGTGATGTTGGGTCAGACACAATTATCATGTATGAAGATAGATTTAACAAATGTCCAATGGGTAAAGACAGATTGACCGGATTAATGAAATGGGTAGAAAACGGTGGCGGACTCTGTGGAGTTGGTGGCTGGTTATCATTCGGTGGAATGTTTGGAATGGCAAAATGGCACAACACTCCTTTAGAAGAAACACTTCCTGTTACATGTTTCCCATATGATGACAGAGTTGAATTATCAGAGGGTATGGTACCAACTATTTTAAAACCAGAACATCCAATTTTTAAAGATGTTGATTTCGCTTCAGCACCACCATTATTCTCAGGATACAACCAGGTTGTAGCAAAGGAAGATGGCGAAGTATTAGCAAGTTATAAAGACGATCCAATAATTGTTACAGGTTCACATGGAAAGGGTAAGACATTAGCATTCGCTACAGATCCTGCTCCTCACTGGGGTAGAGGAATGGTCGAGTGGAAAGATTATCCAACATTCTGGGTTAATGTAGTTAAATGGTTAGGAAGTAAATAATAATGAAAAAAATCATAAATAAGACTGATAATCTAATAAAGGAAATGCTTGATGGAATAGTAGAAGCATATCCTGATACGTTTAAAAGAATAGAGGATTATCCGAGAACTCTTGTTTATGCTAACTCTCCTGTTAAAGATAAAGTAGCTATTGCTACGGGCGGTGGTTCAGGCCACCTGCCCCTATTTCTGGGTTACATCGGAAAAAATCTTATCGATGGAGCTTCTGTCGGAGAAGTATTCTCCTCACCATCTGCAAACGAAATGTTAGCAGTAACCAAGGCTATTGATAGTGGTAAAGGTGTTCTGTATCTCTATGGTAACTATGGCGGAGATATCATGAACTTCGATATGGCAGCTGAAATGGCTGAAGATGAAGGAATAAAGGTTTTAACATGTATTGGTGCTGATGATGTAGCTTCAGCTCCAAAGGAGAAAAAAGAAGATAGAAGAGGCATAGCAGGAATTATGTTCGGATACAAGATTGCTGGAGCAGCTGCAGCAAAGGGAGCTTCTCTGGAAGAAGTTAAAAAAGTAACTGATGCAGCTCTTGAAAACGTTCGAACGATGGGCGTTGCGCTTTCTCCATGTACAATCCCAGCAGCAGGAAAGCCAACATTTGAAATCGCTGAAGATGAAATGGAAATTGGTATGGGAATTCATGGCGAAAGAGGAATAAAAAGAGAAAAATTGAGAACAGCTGATGAAATAGCTGAGTTCATGACCGAAAGAATAATTGACGACCTTCCGTATGTGAAGGGAGACGAAGTAGCAGTTTTAATAAACGGATTAGGTGCAACAGCACCACAGGAATTGTATGTAATGTTCAGAAAGGTTAATGAAATCTTGAAAGCAAAGGGAATTAATACATATAAGGCCTTTGTTGGAGAGTATGCAACTTCAATGGAGATGAAAGGGCTTTCGGTTTCGCTATTCAAATTGAATGATGAATTTAAAGAATTGTTGGATATGCCTGTGGAAGCACCTATGCTATTACAACAATTTTAAGAAGGGGATTTGATGAGAAAAAAAGTAGATTCAAAGGAACTTAAAGAAATTCTCACAAATACATATAAAGTAATAAATGATAACTATATTGAAACTTTCAGAAAGTTGGATGCTGAGATTGGTGACGGAGATTTAGGTATTACTATTTCCAAATCCAACAATGCAATGATTAAAAAACTTGAAGAACTTGATATTGATGATATAGGTATCATATTAAGAAAATGTGGAATGGAATGTATGGAAGCAAATCCTTCTACATTTGGAATGTTACTTGCAACAGCATTTATGGAAGGTGGAAAGACAGTTAAAGGAAAGACCGAAATTAATCTATCTGATATTCATTCCATATTCGAAGCGGCTGAAAAGGGAGTAATGAAAAGAGGAAAAGCTAATTTAGGCGAAAAGACAATGCTTGATGCATTGCATCCAGCAGTAGAAGCACTAAAAAAAGCAGCTGATGAAGACCTTTCAATCGAAGAAGCAGCTGAACTCTCCCAACGAGCTGCAGCTGAGGGAATGAACAGCACAAGAGAAATGATGGCAACAAAGGGTAGAGCAAAGGCCTTTGCTGAAAGAACTGTTGGGGAACTTGATCCAGGAGCAACTGTAATTTTCTACTTCTTTAAAGAGATAAATAACTCACTAAAATGAAAAGGGGCGTGAAAAGGTGAAAAAGTTAATTGTGTTAAGTTTAGCAGTCGTAATGATCTTCGGTTTTGCAGTATCCGGATTCGCAGCTGAAGAATTTGCAAAGGACGTTACTGTAGCTATTTGTGGACATGGATTAGAAGCTGAATCCTGTCAGAGAGACTTCCAACAGGTTAAGATCGAATGTGCTCACAGAGGTTGGGAATACATCGATGCTATGACAGTTAGAGATAATACACAGCAGAGAGAAACAATGGAAACTCTCATCAGAAAAAATGTAGATGCAATCGTTATCATTTACTGGGATATGGAAGCAGTTGCTGACCTTATCCTTAAAGCAGAAGAAGCTGGAATAGGAGTTTACTGTGTAGATACTGAACTGAGACCTGGAGTTATCGTAAGTTGTACTCAGAATAATGCTGTAGCTGGATCATTAATGGCTTACTGGGGACTTACAAGACTCAACGAAAGAGGAAACGTTGCTATCTTCAGTGGAAAATGGCATATTATGAGAAGAAGAGCTTACGCAGCTGCTACTCTATTCGTAAGAGATTTCCCAGCAGTTGAACTCGTATCAGAAGAATTCTTACCACTCGTTGGATATGAACAAAGTGCTGTTAACGTAGCTGAAAACTGGATGACAAAATACGGTGACGATCTAGACTGGATCTTCTCAGGATGGGACACACCAGGAATGTATGCTTCAAAGATCGTTGAACAAGCTGGATATACAAGAGATGACATCTTCATCACAGGTATTGACGGTGGTTCAGCAGTTTACGATATGATCAGAGAAGGCAAACCATTTG
>CAZGZM010000245.1:0-3679 GCA_964529955.1 uncultured Thermotogaceae bacterium | reverse complement strand
GATACATCAATTTCATCGATATCAAGCCTTCCCTTTGTTGAAGTGTCGAGACATCCAAGGATATGAAGCAAAGTGGATTTTCCGCTACCTGAAGGACCAATAATAATTACGATCTCTCCCTCCATAACTGAAAAAGTAACTCCCTTTAAAGCATCGACCTTGACTTCTCCCATATCGTAGGTTTTCCATATTTTATCTAGGTGCATAACTGTTTTCATATCATATCACCTATTTACCTGCTACGACCACTGAAATTTCCACCTGAAGGAGGAGCTGGCATGTTACCGGGCATCATCATATTATCTTCGGAATCATTTAAGCGAAGTGTTTCTTGAATATCCGGTTGAATTACAAGCGTATCTCCAATCTGAATCCCAGACAAAATCTGAACATTATCTTCCGTTTCTTCTCCCACTTCAACGTAAACCTTTTCAGTGGATTCTGAATCTTCCTGAGTTTGTTTTAATACATATTTACCTTTCTCATCTTCATATACGGTGTTTGATGGAACAACATTCCCACCTTCAAACTCTTGAATAAGCAAGTTCACATCACAACTAACTCCTGCAATGATTCCCTTATCATATGGATTTTCATCAAGATCAACTTCAATTGAGACTACTACGACTCCTCCAGATGTTTCAGCTACTGGACTTATAAAGGAAACAACTCCAGTCATTTCTATATCATAATTTGAAAATATAATTTGAGCTGTCATTCCTTCATATATTTTTCCCATATCTATTTCATCTATTACTCCTGAAACATATACATCTTCATAATCTACTATTTCTACTGCAGCAGATTCATTTGAAATTTTTTCTCCTTCATTTACATTCACCGAACTTATTATTCCATTTATTGGTGATTTAATTATTGTATATTCAAGATCATTTTCTGCTTGAAGTAATTTAAGTTCCTGAAGCTTTCTTTCGTTTTCACTGAGATCCCATGAATTTTCATAGTTATTATATGCAGTTAAATAATCAATCATGTAATCTATATCATCCAAGGTTGCTATTGTAGAGTTCTCAGTTACGAAATCTCCCTCTTCAACAAAAATTTCCAATATATCAGCAGAAATTTTTGAAATAACATCTCTTGTTTCCGCTTCAAGTGTTCCGGTTATACTTATATACTCAGAGTTAACTCCTTGAGCAACAGGGTATACCAGATAAATTTCTTCAAATTCTTCTTCACTATCTGCAGAAACAATCGAGGAAAGTGGATTCATCATCATTCCTCTCATGTTTTGTCCACTTGATCCTTCAATTCCTGTACCAGAAATATTTTCAAGCATAGTAATCAACTGCTCTGGATCATCATCGAATTGCTCCTTCATCATTTCAAATCTTTCTTCTGTAAGCATGTCTGGAATCAGTCCCTGTTCTTTCAATGATTCATAACTATAATTATCCTTTTGTATGTTAGAAAAGAAAAATTTGTATGAGAAAAATCCTCCAGCTATAACAACAAAGATTACAATTATAATTATTATTGTTTTTTTATTTTTTCTCTTTTTATTATTTTCTTTATCGCTCATTTTCTTCACCTATTAAGTACTCATTTAAATCAAAAAAATCTATTTCTGAAATGAGGTTAGAATATAAAAATAAATCCATTTTTGTTAAGTACAAACTCTCAATGCTCTTTTGATAATCTAATAAACCCTCTTTATACTCGTTTTCACTTATTTCATATTCAATACAATTAATAAATCCTGAATCAAACAATTTTTCATTTTTATCCATTTCTTCCCATAATACTTCCAGGGATAATTCTGAAATCTCTAGTGAAATCTCTGAAGATTCAATAGCGAGTAAATCAACATTATAAGAATTCTGGTTTTCTTGAATTAATTCAGCAAGTTTCAAAGTTTCATAATTCGTTTTTCTTTCTTCAGCTTCTAAACTGGTATCTTTGTTAAAGATATCAAATGAAAATTGAAAACCTACATTCCATGAAAAATCTGTAAAATCATTCACTCCAAAGTTGACACTGAATTCTGGTAAATATGGTTTATACCAGGTTTGGTTTATAAGTTTTTCAGCTTCAACCCTTAATTTCTGAGCAATAATATCTAATCTTTCTTCTAAATTAATTTTTATTTCATATTCATTTATTTCTTCTATAAGTTCAACAACTTCTAAATACAACTCATCAGAATATTCGTTTAAATTTATTGAAATTAATTGTTGTTCGTACTCTAGAATTTGTTTTCTTTGCTCAAGAATTTGTTTTTTTAAATCATCTATCGTATCTTCATCAATTTCTGATTCTAATTCCAATTGAAGTAATTCCAAATTTTCTTCAGCAATTTTCTTACAATCATTGTAATAATGATAATTCGAAATATTTTTAAATAAATCACTAAGAACTTCATACTCTGCTTTTATCAAACTAAAATAAGACTCTAAATAACTTGCTTCAATTTTTAAATTGTCTGCTTTTTCATCGCTAAAAATATCATTTACTGAAAGTTTTAAGTTAATATTATCTGCTTCAATTGCATTCTCATTTTCCTGGCTTATCACAAAGGGGATGTTTATCCCCATTGTGACACCATAAAATTCAACAAAATCTATATCAAAATCAAATCCACTATCACCATTTGTAATACTGCTTGAAGTTGTCTCATAATCTAATCCGAAGGATATATCAGGAATGTAAAATTGGCTGATTTTCTCATAATTATCCAGAGCTTTATTGTAATTTTCTATACTTTTCGTATAACTACTATCATTATTTAAAACCTCAAAAAAGAGAGTTTCGAGATTTGAAGCAAAAACTGATAGAGTTATAAAAATTAGGGTAAAAATTAATATATTTTTTTTCAAAATATTTCTCCTCCATATTTCCTTCAGTTCATAATCTCTTCAGCTACAAATTAAAAATTAAAGCTACTTACTTCTCCACCAACATATACAATATATTCGATCATTACGTTTAAATAATTCTGTATAGCTGATAAGTAGTTACTTTCTGAACTTAAAAGAGTAGAATATGATGATCTGTAATCTGAATCAGAGATTAATCCCTTTTCGTATCTTTCCTGAATATCTTCAAATTCTTCTTCATTAAGTTTAAATTTAGCTTCATTTATGTAGACAGTGTTGTATTTATCTCCTAGATTTACTATATAATCTTCGTTAGCTTCTTCTGATGACTCAAGAGTATCTTCATAATCGTATTTGTTCTGCTTTACTAAAATTTCCTGATCCTTTAAATCATACTCTGAAGAAAGCTTTGACATGTTCTCCAGATCATATTCTGAGATTTTTAAGGTTAATTCAGAAGTTTTAAGAGAAAGGTCGTTGCTCAAATAAATTTCATCTGATACAAATATTTCTTCCGGGTTTAAAAGGGTAAAAACAACTTCTTCAGCTGAAATATCAGTTAATTTAATAAAATCTTTCAGATAATCATTGTAATCCCTTAGTGAAGTATTGTAATTTATCTGTTCTTCCTCAAAGGTTAATTTTGATTCCTTTAAATCAGAATCAGATACAATGTTTTTCTGATTAAGGATAATATTATTCTGATAAGTTTCAGATGCATCAGCAAGATTGAACTCGGCTTTTCTCAAATTAATGTCTGCATCATACACATTGAATAAATCAGATAAAAATCCCTGGTAAAGTGAAACCATATCTTTTTTTTCAGTATTAAAATTAGAATA
>CAZGZM010000244.1:0-3704 GCA_964529955.1 uncultured Thermotogaceae bacterium | reverse complement strand
ATAATATATGATATTTTAGGAAGGAACTTTTTCCTTCCTTTTTCTTTTTTCAAAATAACTTTTGATAAATATTGTTACGAAATACGAAACTCCAGCAAGAAGTATAATAGTGGCTCCGGAAGCTATGTTAAATTCATAGGATAACCATAATCCAAAAATACCAAAAAGGCCTCCCAATAAAACTGATAAAGCCATCATCTTTTTAAGATTATAGGTGAACATTCTTGCAATAGCAGGAGGAGCAGTTAAAAGAGCTATTACGAGTATTAATCCAACAACTTTTATTAAAACTACAACTGTTAAACCAATTAACAAAAACATTAGATATTCCATCAAAGCTGTTTTCAAACCGATTACAAATGAAAAGGTTTCATCGAATAAATAAGCTTTCCAATAGTTAAAAAATGAAAAAATTGTAAAGGTAACTATCCCTACTAAAATTAACATCATTATTATATCTGAATTTGTAACAGTAAGTATATCACCAAAGAGATAGGAAGTTACATCTGGTGGGTAACCAGGGGTTAAAGCAATAAAAATAATCCCAATGGCCATTCCAATTGACCATAGAATTCCAATAAAAGTATCTGTATTTGTATCGGTTTTTCTCTTTATGGTGGCCAAGGTTATAGATGATATTGCTGAAAAGATAAGAGCTCCTATAATTGGTTCAAAACCAAGGAAATAGCCCAGGCCAATACCTCCAAAAGAAGTGTGAGCAATTCCTCCGCTCATCATAACTAATTTTTTCTCGATTATTATTGTTCCAATTAGCCCGCAAACTACACTTGAAAGAAGAGCAGCAAATAGGGCGTTTTGCATAAAATTATAAGTTAAAATGGCTTCAAGCATTCTTTTCTCCTTCTTTTTTTCTGCCTTCATGTTTACTAAGTATTCGATGAGGAATGCCGTGGGCAATTAAATCAACTGGACATCCATAAGTTTTATCAATGGCATCTTGAGTTAGTTTGGGATCACCGTGATAATGAAGAGAAAAATTCATACAGGCTAATGATTTAAAGTAGGCAGAAACCGCTTCCAAATCATGAGTAACTACAATAACCGTCATCTTTTTATTTAATTCTTTAAGTATTTCAAAGATCAAACTTCTTGAAGAAGAATCAACACTTGCAGTGGGTTCATCTAGTAGCATGATCTGTGGTTGAACTGCTAGTGCTCTTGCAATAAGAACCCTTTGCAGTTGTCCCCCTGAAAGTTGACCAATTTGTCTTTTTCTGAATTCTGAAAGCTCAAGTTCCTTTAATATATTAAAAGCAATTTCTTTGTCTTCTGAACTATATTTTTTAAAAAGGGAAAAATTACTTCTCAACCTGGCCATAAGAACAACATCCAATACACTGATTGGGAATTTTCTATCGAAGGTTGAAGCCTGAGGAACATATCCTATAGATAGTTTTTCATCTGTTTTATATATATTTTTGCCCATAATCTTAACAGAACCCTCTATCGGTTTATGTAATCCTAGAATAACTTTTATAAGAGTACTTTTGCCTCCTCCATTAGGGCCAATAATACCCAGGAATTCTCCTCTTCTAACTTGCAAAGTAACATCTTCAATTGCCCTAACATTTTCATAATCAGCACTGACATTTTTTAGATCTATTACTATATCTTTCATTATTATTCTAGCTCCTGAGAGAATGTTTCCGTCATTTTTATTAAATTTTGAATATAATCTTTCGATAGAGGATCAACCATCAAACTCTTTCCTCCAATTTCTTCAGCAAATGAAATTGTTTGTTTACTATCTATTTCAGCTTGATAGAATATAATTTTTATTCCCTCTTCTTTTGCAATGTTCACCATTTCCTGAAGAGTCTTTGGTGTTGCTTCCTTGCCATCCTTTTCAAGAGATAACATCTGCAAATTGTAATCATCAGCAAAATAACCAAAGGAGGGGTGATATACGATAAATGTTCTATTTGTTATTTTTTCAGTGAAAGCTTTGATTAGTTTATCCAATTCTTCTAATTCATTAATATATTTCTCTGCATTTTTTTCATAATATTCTGAATGGACGGGATCTAAAAAAGACAATTCTCTTTTAATTATATCGATCATTAGAATTACACGTTTTGGAGATAGCCATATATGAGGATCTCGACTTTCCTGGGAAAAATATCTGGGCGGATAGATTTCTTCAATTTCATCTTGTAGACTAATTATCTTTATATCCCTGTTGAAGCTATTAACCTTTGGAAGTATATAACTGTTCTCAGAAGGAATACCTATTGTAAAATATATTTCTGCTTCTGAAAAATCCATTAGTTGTTTTGGTGTTGGTGCATAATTAGCCGGGCTATATCCAGGAGGAATCATTGTTATGACTTCAACATAGTCACCTCCAACTTTTTTAACAAAGGTTTCCTGAGGTATTACCGATACAGCAATAATATTACCTGCAATAATTAATGTACTTATGTAAATAATAATTAAAATTATACTTATTTTTTTCATTTATCATCACCTCTTTTTTTCTGACATTTTCCACATATTCCAATAAAGTAAAAAACATGGTCATTGATTCTGAAATTGAAATTCTTTTTAACTGTTTTTTGTAATTGATCTGCAGCACAATCATCAAAAACTATTATTTCATGGCAGTGCTGGCAATACAAAAAATGCTTATGGCTGTTTTTACTGAAAAAATACTTTATTACTGAACCAAAGGAAACAGATCTAATTAAGTTTTCAGATTGCAAATATTCAATTCCTCTATAAACAGTTGATAGATTTAAATCTGGTTTCAGTTTCTCATGAATTTGTTCTGCACTCAAAGGTTTTTTGCTTTTATGGATTAAATCATATATTTTTTTCCTGTTTTCTGTAAATTTCATTGACATGATATCAACTCCTCGCGAATGCAAATCATTCGCATATACATTTTACACTTATTTTTATTTTTGTCAAAGGAATTAATATGTCTGAGATAAAAAATTTGATATTAATTCCGTTATTTCCTCATCTTGTTTTCCAACATCGTTGTTAATTCTACCGTGACTTTTATGAACTTCATATATTTCACTGTAAAAACCATGTTCAATCAAAGAGGTATGAAAAGATATAGTTATTTCCTCGACCAGTTCTATGTAGTCAGAATAAAAAGTTAGAAATGCAATGGAATTATTTTTTTCATTAATATGGTAAATGGGTGAAGCGCTTATCCATGTGTCAGGATTTTTTCCAAAAACATTAAAATAAATAAGTTTATATATTTCTCCTAATTTGTATTCTTCAATGTTTCTTTTTATATCAAGAGCTGCGGGATCTAAAAGAATAACCCCTTTTATTACATTATTAGGAATATCTAATTGGGATAAATAATTCTCATCAAGAGCTATTAAAGAGGCAAGATGAGCTCCAGAAGAATGACCTATTAGGTATAATTCATGAGGATTTCCTCCGTAATCAGAGATATTTTCGAAAACCCATTCTACTGCTTTTGATACATCTTGTATATGTATTGGATGCTTTACGAAAGGAGATAATCTATAATTTATGCTAATAAAAATAAAATTATTTTGAATAAAAAAAGGAATTTTATTTTGAACTTCTGAATAGTTCCTTTTATCACCTATTGTCCAAGCTCCTCCATGAATAATTAGGGCCTCCTGAACAGAACTAAAACCAGCTCTGAGATAGACATACAAGCACATAAATGTTATAATAAATGCAAGGAAAAA
>CAZGZM010000243.1:0-3706 GCA_964529955.1 uncultured Thermotogaceae bacterium | reverse complement strand
GATTTGCTTCATTTAAGGGAACTCTTAAACAGGCTAAAGTACCATCTGCTTTTTTCGAAAGGTGGAAATCAATCATTTCTTTATAATCCATACCATAAATATGATCGCCTGAAAGAATAATTACCAGTTCAGGATCATATTTATCTACATATTCAATATTCTGAAAAACAGCATTTGCAGTTCCTTTATACCAGTTCTGATCATTCCCTTGAAATGGTGGTAAGATTTGAACACCACCACCCTTTCTATCCAGATCCCAGGGACGACCAATTTCAATATGTCTATTTAATATATGAGGTCTATATTGAGTTAGAACACCAACATCATAGATTCCTGAATTTACGCAGTTACTTAGAGCAAAATCGATTATTCTATATTTACCACCAAAGGGAACAGATGGTTTTGCATTATCTTCCGTTAAAATACCTAATCTTGTTCCTTGGCCTCCAGCAAGTATTAAAGCTACAATTTTCTTTCTCATGATATCACCTCAAAATACTCCATTTTTTTCAAGAATCTTAGGAGAGTTAGGTTTTCCTACAAATCTTTTTCCAATTCTTATTGTACAATTTTTATCTAAAATTGCATTTTCAACAAAAGCTCCTTCTTCAATAGTACATCCTTCCATTACCATTGAATTTTTTACTGAAGCACCAGCTAAAACCTTTGTTGATCTAGAAATTATTGAGTCTTCAATTTTTCCATTTATAAAAGACCCGTCAGCAACAATACAATTTTTTATTACACCTGTATTAGTAATTTTTGGTGGAGGGAGATCCTTAAGTTTAGTTGATACTCTTCCATGTTCATAAAACAATTCACGGCGAATTTCATCGTTTAAAACACTTAAACATGTTTGGAAATAAGAATTAACATCTCTTTTTATATTTCTCCAGAAACCATTGAAATCAAATGTTTTAACTATTAGTGAATCAATGTTTTCTTTTATAATTCCATCAATAAAATCTTTATTACCCTCAGGAACAGTTGCAAAAAGTAATTCTTTGAGTAAAAATTTATTCATAAAAAAAGCGTTCAACACGTGAGTGTGATTTTCTTCTTTTTTATAATTTTCATCTGGAGTGATCCATTCGATTATTCTTCCAGTTTCATCTGTTTTTGCAACATTAGAAATTTTAATGTCGAAGTGATTCTCAGCTTTTGAACTCAATACAGTTATATCTGCTCCAGATTCAATATGGTATTGGAACATTTTATTAAAATCGATTTTGAATATTTGCTTTCCAGAACCTATTAAAACGTGATCTTCATTTCCTCTTTTCAATATATCCATATTTTTAAAAAGAGCATCAGCAGTACCCAAATAACCTAGAGATTCAGAATTAGGAGTGACATAAGGTTGTAGAAAATAGACTCCACCATTTTTCCTATCTAAATCCCACTCTTTTCCTGAACCGATATGATCCATTAAACTTCTAGGATTGTATTGAGTAACAATGCCAATTTTTGAAATACCAGCATTTACCATATTACTTAAACTGAAATCAATTATTCTATATTTCCCATATATTGGTAGTGCAGCAGTAGTTCTTTTGCTTGTCAATTTTTCTAAAGGTTCTCCTCTATCTTCAGCAAATATGACTCCCAAAACCTTCATAGTATCCCCCCCTTAGTTGGTGCATGCTAGATTAGTAAAGTAAGATATGTTATGAATTATAGGCTGATTGTTTTTTTGAATTGATTCAGATAAAGTATTTATTGCTTCACTCAACGACTCATCATAAATGTCTAAAAATGTTTTTTTGTATGTCCAACCCATTATCGGATGATTCCATCTCTGGTTCTTTAGATTTAAAACGTCATAGAAATTATCCTCTTTCTTTTCTTCATCATTACCAGTAAAAAAAACTTTTTTAAAACCCTTCAATATATCTTTTTTTTGATTTTTACTTTCTTGCAAATAGTAATTATTTAGCATGCTTTCATATAGAGATGTTATATCAATGTCCTTCAATGAATATATATTATTTAAACTTTCATTAATTTTATCTATCAAAGAATCAGGTACAGTTTCAGGTATGAACTCTATAAGTTTCATTTCGGAAGTTAACTTATTAAAGTACATTTCAACCATTTTTTCATCAATTTTCTCTTCGAAATTTTTTCTGTTTTGATTAACTGTTCTATCAAATATATATGGATAAGTTAATCTGTCTAACCAGTGATGACAAATCATTCCATAAATAAATTCAGGATGTGTTTTGAAAATTTCATAAGAAAGATAATTTAAAAAAGAGCCACACTTTCTTGTATGTACTATTTTTCCAAATTCCCTGAATTCTTCATCATCAGAATAAAAGAAAATATTTATAAAAATATTTCCAAGATTAAAGATTTTTCTCTTATTCTCATTGTCAAAAAGCAATCCAGATTCTTTACCTACTTTTGAACCATGAATTATATGAGTCCAAATGTCAGGCATTATTTATCTTCCTTGTTAATAAAAGACCACAAGCATTTTAAATATAAAGTTTCTGGAATTTGAAGATTCCAGGGGTGATCCTTTGATTGATATGTTGTATTAAGATGAAAATAGGAAATATTTTCATTAAGACTGGCTTTTCTCATTGCTTCTATTATGTGATTTACATTGAAATTATAAGCACAACTACAAATTGTTAATACACCGTTGTTTTTCGTAATACGAGAACCTCCTTTTGATAGTTCAGTAAATAACTTTATTCCCTTTCTGAGTTCACTTCTTTTTTTAATTAAGGAAGGGGGATCAATAATACTAATTTCAAACGTATTATCATCAGTATTACTAAGATATTCAAAAGCATCTCCATTTATAAAACTCATTTTATCTGAAACCCCGTTAAGTAAAGCGTTTCTTTCTGCTAGATTTAGATCGCTTTCTGATTTATCAACTAAAACAACATCACAACCTTCCTTAGCCATGCTTAAACCGAAGCCTCCTGTAAAGGAAAATAAATCCAGTGCTTTTTTAAAAGAAAACTCTCTGATAATATTTCTAGAGTATAATCTTGAATCTCTTTGATCGAAAAAAAACCCCGTCTTTTGACTGTTAACAATATCTATATAATAATAAATCTCATTTTCTTCAATTTTAATCTCATTTCCATCCAATTTTCCAAAAAGTAATCCCTTTTCTCTTACAATATCATCAGAATAATTAGTTTCAAAGTCATTTCTTAAAAAAATTGCTTTTGGTTTGATAAGTTCAATTAGACTATCAATAATATTATTTCTTATATTATAAATTATACCATTTCTTAACTGAACCACTAAAATATCTTTAAACCTATCAATGATTAAACCAGCCAAACCATCAGATTCTCCGTAGAAAAGTCTGTAATAGGGTTTTTTGAAGAAATATTCTCTCCATTTTAAAGCTTCTTTAATTTTGAACGAAACAAAATCCTTATTAATTTTTACTTCTTTATTTGAGAGAATAAGTATTTTTCTATTCGAAAGTTTGTTAAAGAAACCTGTTCCAATAAATTTGAAATCAGATGAAAAAAGATTTAGAGTATCAATATTTTTTGTGACGTTTTCTGTAGATAAGATTTCGTCTTCATATACCCATGGATAACCATTTAATATTTTGTTTTCTTTACCCTTTTTTATTCTTGCAATTACCATTATTAACCTTTAATCTCCTATGACTAAATTTTACCATATAATATTTTTCATCGATGATATAATTATATTTAAGTAATTA
>CAZGZM010000242.1:0-3713 GCA_964529955.1 uncultured Thermotogaceae bacterium | reverse complement strand
AGGCTTAAGGGTTTTGAAGCAGGTTTAGCTGAAGAAGGATTATCTATAGAAAAAGATATGAAAAAATTCTTATTGGAAAATAGTGAAGCAAATGATTATTTTATTTCAGATACTGATATTAGTCTTCAGTATGCTTATAAATCTATTAATAAAATGCTTCAAAATAAATTGGATTTCGATTCGGTATTTTGTTTTAACGATATGATGGCCTTTGGAGTTTTGAAATCTTTTAAAGAGAATGGCATAAAATGTCCTGAGGCGATAAGCGTTATAGGGTTTGATGATATTTTCTTTTCTTCTCTCAGTACTCCTGCTTTGACAACAATTAGAATAAATAAGCATAAATTAGGATTTGATGCTTTTAATATTTTAATGAATATAATGAATGAAAAGAAAAGAGAAGTTATACATGAGAAGCTCGATGTTGAACTAATAAAGAGAGACAGTTCTTAAAGGGGGAATTCCCCTAATTATAAAGGAGGAAGATTTATGAAAAAAGTTTTTATCATTTTTTTGGTTCTAAGCGTTTCGTTGGTTAGTTTTGTAGCTGCTAAAAATGTTGAAATTACATTCTGGACACTTTTCAGTGGAGGCGAAGGCTACATTATGACTGATTTCGTGGATCAGTTTAATGAAACTCATCCCGAAATAACAGTAAAAGCCCAGAAGATAGATTGGCTTGAATACTATAACAAACTTCTCACCGGTTTGCTATCAGGTAATCCACCTGATGTAGCTATCATGCACCTTTCTGCTCTTCCGGACTATGCTTCAAAGGGTGTATTAACCCCAATACAAGATTATGTTCCTAAAACATTTGTCGATGAATATCTACCAAACATAATTGAAAGAGCTTATTATGATGGTGGATTGGTTGCTCTCCCATTAGATACTCATCCACTTGTTTTCTATTATAACAAAAATGTTATAAAAGAGGCAGGTCTTTTAGATGCAGATGGAAATGTTAAAGTACCTAAAACGTGGGATGAATACATTGGTTTTTCAAAGGATGTAATGGATGCAACGGGAAAATATGGAGCATCCATAGACAAATTCGGTATGTTGGGTGAAAGATGGTTTATTGCTCTTTATTCTCAGTTAGGTGGAGAGTTCTACAATGCAGAGAAGGGAAAGGTTGATATTGATAAAGATATTGCTATTGAAACTTATAAGATAATCAATGAAACCTTTAAAAACGATACTACACCAATAACTGATTATGATGGTGGTGAAGCTTTGTTTATTAATGATGAAGCTGCTTACCATTTGAATGGTGTATGGGCAATGGCAGTATATCCAAGTACAGAGGGTTTGGATTTTGGAGTTACTATGGTACCAGCAGTTGAAGGATCTGATCCATATACATGGGGCGATAGTCATTCCATTGTTTTCCCAAGATCAAGTAATCCTGATAAAGAAAAGATTGAAGCAGCAGTTACATTTGGTCAATGGGTGGTAAACCACTCATATGAATGGGCCAAAGCAGGACATCTTCCGGTTGTAAAAAAGGTTCTTGAATCTGAAGAATTTTTAAGCTTACCAATGAGAGAAAATTACATGGATGCAGCTTCATACGCTGTTTTAGCTCCATCTGTAATTGGTTGGACAGAATTCAGGGAAGAAATGTGGGAAATTTGTCAGAAGCTGATTATTGGAGATATAAATGAAGAACAGGCAGCTGATCTATTGATAGAAAAGGCTGATGATATACTACAACAATAATTTTTAAAGAGAATATAGTCCGAATATTTCGGGCTATATTTCTATTCAAAATAAGAAGGGATTTATTATGATTGTTGCTAATAAAAAGAAAAACACTTTATTAGGATATCTCTTTTTCATGCCTTTTGGGATTTTATTTGGATTGTTTAAGGTATATCCTTTTATTAAATCTATTATTTTGGGGTTTAACAAGTGGAATATGTTCCAACCCCCTGAATTCGTAAGCTTTGATAATTACTTTACACTTTTTACTACTGATAGATTCTGGGAATCTCTCTGGCATACATTATATTTCACAATATTAACCGTTCCATTTCTAGTGATTTTTGGTTTCCTGGTTGCTGTTTTACTGAATTCAAGGATAAAGAATGTTGGATTTTTCAGAGCAGGATTTTATATTCCATACATTTTATCTATTTCAGTTATAAGTTTAACCTGGAAATTGATGTATAATGAGACCTTTGGGATTGTTAATAAAATACTTTCAGTTTTTGGTGTACAGAGTATTAACTGGTTAAATGATCCAGTTTTTGCGATGCCTGCAGTTGCCTTTGCAACGATATGGTGGACGCTGGGCTTCAATATTATTATATATTTGTCAGCGATTCAGCAGATACCTACATCGCTCTATGAAGCGGCGACTCTGGATGGGGCAAATTCAGTTCAGAGATTGTTTAGAATAACCGTTCCCCTTCTTAAAAGAACTCATATTCTCGTTATTGTTCTTCAGGTCATATATTCACTTCAAATATTTGGACAGGTTTATATAATGACTGGTGGAGGACCGGGCGGAAAAACAAGGACACTGATTCAATATATTTATGAAACAGGCTTTAAACATTTCAAAATGGGATATGCTCAGGCTATCGCTACAGTATTTTTCTTATTGATGGTAGGTGTGGCGATTGTTCAGGTTAAATTAATGTCGAAAAGAGGTGAGGAATTTTGAATAAAACGAGTACAGGTTTAACTATATTAGCAATAATTCTTCTTTTATTATATTTGTTTCCAGTAATAATGATGCTGATTTCCTCTATAGAACCTGAAAAGGATATCGTTTCTTCAAAAATTATTCCCTCAGAAGTAAAAATCGAAAATTATACAAAGATATTGGAACAGGGAAAGATTGGTAGATGGTTTTTAAATAGTGTAATAGTTTCTATTGCTGCTACGGTTCTGGTTATTGTGGTTAGCATTTTTGCTTCATATTCTCTTGGAAGAATGCTGTTCCCAGGAAAAAATTGGTTGTATATTGTCGTTCTAGCAGGTATAACAATTCCAATTCAAGCTATTATGATACCTATGTTTCTGGAAATGAAAGATTTTGGATTCATAAATACTTACTGGGGAATGATACTGCCTGCTCCATTTGCTCCTCTGACTGTTTTTATACTTTCAAATTTCTTCATGGGAATTCCAAGTGCTTATGATGAAGCTGCAAGAATTGATGGTGCATCACATCTGACAATCATGTGGAAGGTAATAGTTCCAATGTCTTTACCTGCAATAGCTTCAATAACTATTTTGAATTTCACATGGACATGGAACAATTATCTCTGGCCTTTGATAATTGCAACGTCTGAGGAGATGTATACTTTACCAGTTGGATTGGCTTCACTCGCAGGTTCTGAAACAAATATAAGATATGGTCCTATTATGGCTGCGAATGTTCTGGCATCTATACCGGTAATAATATTATTTATAGTATTCCAAAAGAATCTAATACAAGGAGTTTCAGCAGGAAGTGGAATGAAATGAGAAAGATTGTCAATTTGAATGGAAAATGGGAAATAAGTTATGATGGAAAAGTTTATGATAAAGAATTGAAAGTTCCAGGTACAGTTCCATTAACTCCTGAAAGTTATCCTGATCCAGAATCATTAGTTTGTTATTATATGAAAATAATCAAATTAGACAAGGAAGATTTAAACAAAAGGAAGTTTTTGAAATTTTATGGATCTGATTTGATAACCACTTTGATTGTTAATGGA
>CAZGZM010000241.1:0-3730 GCA_964529955.1 uncultured Thermotogaceae bacterium | reverse complement strand
CATTCACTTCTACTGCTGAACAACCAACAACACATGGTTTTCCCATTCCTCTTGCTACAACTGCCGCATGAGAAGTTTTTCCGCCAGTGGAAGTTAAAATGCCTTCTGCTGCAGCCATACCAGCAATATCTTCTGGAGATGTTTCAGGTCTAACAAGCAATACCTTTTTACCTTCATCTTTAACCATTCTTTCTGCCTGATCTGGGTCAAAAACAATAACACCAGTAGCTGCTCCTGGGGAAGCTGCTGTTCCCTTAGCAATTACTTCAGCTTCTTCTTTTGCATCTGGATCAAAAAAAGGATGCATTAAAGTTTCGATATGATCTGGAGAAACTCTCATAATTGCCTCTTCTTTAGTGATTAACCCTTCTTCTTCCATATCTACTGCCATTTTTACCGCAGCATAAGGAGTTCTCTTCCCCGTTCTGGTCTGAAGCAAATATAATTTTTTGTTTTCAATGGTAAACTCAACATCTTGCATATCTCTATAATGCTTCTCTAATCTCGCAAAAATATCTATAAGTTCATTATAAACTTCAGGCATCATTTCATTCAATCGATCCAAATGGAATGGTGTTCTAATTCCTGCTACAACGTCTTCTCCTTGAGCATTTGGTAAATATTCTCCATAGTTTTCTTTATCACCTGTATTAGGTTCTCTTGTAAATGCAACACCAGTTCCACAATTGTCTCCCATATTTCCAAAAACCATTGTACATACATTTACAGCTGTACCAAGCAATTCGCCTTCTTTGATTCCATTAATTTCTCTATATTTTATTGCTCTTGGATTCATCCAGCTACCAAAAACAGCATCAATAGATTTCCACATTTGTTCCCATGGATCCTGAGGGAATTCTTTCCCAGCTGCTTTATATACTTCTAAATATTTTTCTGTTACCTTTTTTAAATCATCTGCGTCTAGATCAGTATCTTCTTTAACACCCTTTTCGGCTTTCACTCCATTTAGAGCTTTTTCAAATTCTGAATGAGAAATTCCTAAAACAACATCACCGAACATTTGCATAAATCTTCTGTATGCATCATAACAGAACCTTGGATTACCTGAAGCTGCTATTAATCCTTCAATAGTTTCATCATTTAAACCAAGATTCAAGATTGTGTCCATCATTCCAGGCATAGATACTGCTGCACCTGATCTAACAGATACTAATAAAGGTTTATCTTTATCTCCAAATACTTTTCCCGTTTCTTTTTCTAATAACTTTACTGCTTCTTCAACGGTTTTATCCAATCCTTCAGGATATTTTCCGTTTTTAACAAAATAATCACATGTATCGGTTGAAATTGTAAATCCTGGTGGTACGGGGAACCCTAATCTAACCATTTCAGCGAGGTTTGCACCTTTTCCACCTAATACTTCCTTTAAAGATGCTCCGCCTTCACACTTTTCTTTTCCAAAATAATATACTCTTTGTTTTGACACGAAATTTCCTCCTTTCAAATACGTAAATAAATTTCCGTAAGAATTATATCATCTTTGAACTACCAGTTCTATATATAGTACTCGATTCAAATTATAATTATATTAAAAAATCTTTATGTCTGAAAATAATTGAGCATAAATGACATAAGCAATGATAACAATATTTCTTTATCTTTAAAAAAGAATTAGCCTAGTAAAAGAAGAAACTATTTTAAAGTATCATATTAATACTTAACTAAACAGGAGGAATAACATGGATTGGAAAAAAGAAGAAAATATTGAATTTGTTGATTTGAAAGTTATTGATATATACGGATGTTTACATCACGTTATTTTACCCGAAGATAGGTTAAACGAAAAGCTATTTAAAAATGGAATCGGATTCGATGCATCGAATTTTGGTTTTTCAAATATAGAAGAAAGTGATATGATTATGATTCCTGAAGAAGAAACTGCATTTATTGATCCATTTTATGATAGAAAAACAATTTCATTTTTATGTAATGTTATAAAAATCACCGATGATGAGCCTTATTCCCAATATCCTAGAAATTTATTAAAAAAAACATTAAGCTTGATAAAAGAATTGGACTTTGAAAATATTATGCTTGGACCGGAACTTGAATTTCATATTTTGGAAAAAGTTCAATATAACTGTTCAGTAAATTCTTCAGGATATTTTTTAGATGTTGAAGAAGGATACTGGAATGGTGATCTTGATGCATCTAACATAATAAAGAAAAAAAAGGGATACCACGCTTCTTTACCACAGGATACCTTTGCTAATTTTAGAAATGAAGCTGCTCATCTAATGAAAGAAATTGGAATACCTGTAAAATATCATCATCACGAAGTTAGTACAGCTCAACAGGAATTTGAATTGAATTTTCAAAAAACACTTAGAAGTGCAGATTCAATTATTTTAGCAAAATATATACTTCATAATCTAGCTAATAAATGGGGATTAAATGTTACTTTTATGCCTAAACCATTTATGGAAGAAGCTGGAAATGGTATGCATATTCATCAATATATAATAAATGAAAATGGAGAAAATTGCTTTTCCGGAGATAAATATTCAGGTCTTAATGAAATAGCTCTTCAATACATTGGTGGAATACTTAAACATTCAATTACAGGATCACTTCTTGCATTTACAAACCCTTCTACCAATTCATATAAAAGACTTGTACCAGGCTATGAAGCACCTATTGGAGCAATTTTCGGAAGAAGTAACAGAAGCGCAGCTATTAGAATACCCGGTTATGTAAAGGATCCAAATAAAGCAAGATTAGAATTTAGGACAATTGATGGAATATGTAACCCTTATTATGCAATATCAGCGATGATATTAGCAGGCTTTGATGGAATTGATAAAAATATTGATACTGAAAAAGAAGGGTATGGTCCATTCGAAAAAAATCTCTATGATTGTTGTGAATCTGCAAAAACATTCCCAACAAACCTCGAAGAAGTTCTAAAGGGATTAAAATCCGATAATGAATATTTGAAAATAATTTTTCCAGAAGAATTAATCAATAAATGGATTTCTTTGAAGGAAAAGGAGATAAATAAAGTAAATAAAATTCCACATCCCGCAGAATTTGAAATGTATTTCGATTTATAAGTTATATTAACTCAACTAAAAGAAGAATTTCTAAATAAGAATTCTTCTTTTTTGTTATGTATAATATACTTAGAAAAAATATGCGAGGTTTTTTATGAATATAGTTGATATATTTAGCGCTAACATGTCATCCTATTTACTAGGAAGTTCCAGAATAAGAAAACTTGAAATCATAAATCCAGAAATCGAGAATATAATAGTTACTTCTCCTGGTAAATACATTGAAAATTTAGAAAAAGAAAATTTTAAATACAGGATTGTTCAAATGAACCATACAAAAATCAATCCCTTTAAAGATTTTATTTCAATATTTAAGTTAAAGAAAACTCTTAAAACTATAAAACCTGATATCGTTCAAACACATAATTCAAAGGGAGGAATACTTGGAAGATTAGCAGCAAAAAAAGCTAAAGTCCCCTTTGTAATACATCAGATTCATGGTTTTTACTTCAAAAGATTTAAGGGTTTAAAAAGGATAGTATTTGAATATGCAGAAAAAATACTTTCAAGATATTGCGATTTGTTGCTTTTTCAAAATAAAGATGATTTGGAATTAGCAAAACAAATGGGCATTCCAGAAAGTAAGTTAAAATATATAGGTAATGGAATTAATTTTGATGATTTTAATGGAAATTATTCAAATAAAAAATCTCCTT
>CAZGZM010000240.1:0-3732 GCA_964529955.1 uncultured Thermotogaceae bacterium | reverse complement strand
GTGGAGGCATTAGAGCTTCTATAGAACCTGGCGATGTAACTTACAGAGATATTTTAACTGTTTTACCTTATGGTAATTCAGCATATACTGTAGAGATTCCTGGATCTGTAGTACAGGACATGTCAAATTATACTGCCACTATTCCTGATGGAAAGGGTGCAAGACCTCAAGTTTCTGGAATAACTTACACTATAAATAAGACTACCCAAAAGGCCGAAGATATCTTAATCAACGGAGAACCTCTTGACCTTAACAAAACATATATATTAGGAACCAATGACTATATGGCTTCTGGTGGAGACGGATACTCAATGCTTGAAGGTCTCTATGGATATAATACCGGATTCGTTCTTGCTCAAGTTGTTGTTAATTATATCAAAGATTTGGATGACTACACACCTTATACAGATATAGTAAACAGAATCACAGTTGTTGAATAAAGAGATAAAATAAAAAAATAAAGTTATAAAGGACCTCTTTTAGAGGTCCTTTTTTTAAATAAAAAAAAGGCCCATTTGGGCCAAATATGTCATCTTATCTCTGTGGGGTAAAAAGGGGTATTTTTACCGGGTAGTGCTTGTTCTATGTTAAGTTTAGTCTGTTAGTTTCTCTATTACAATGATAAAAAGTTTCCTAACCTGATGACTGATAACCTGACATCATCCATATACCTTTCAATTTTCTTCCAATCATTCGAATTTCTTCTTCTCATATCAGCCCTCCTCATGTCAATCTAATGCAAAAATATATTATCACTTAGTTAGAGAGTTGTCAAACTATTTTTAGTAACAGTTAGATTAACTTCGAACTGTTTGTATTTCTTTTTATTTTCATTTATATCGCAAACAAGGCGTCTTTTGTAAACGGATTACTCAAAGTTTAACTTATATCGAACTAATTAATCTGGTATAATATTATCGAATTGACCATGGAGGTATAAATGAAATTAAAAAGAGCATATTCAGAATTTGTTGATTTTTTATATGCAGTTTCTTCTATATATAACTCGGGCAAAATAAATTTTGAAATCAATCAATTCAATTCAGAAGAAATTTATTATTTCACAAAGTTAGTTTTAGATAAGGAAAATTGGCGAATGAAAAGTCTTGCCTTGAGTATAAATGAACTTTTAAATATTTTCACTCTTTCAAGTATTCATTTGGATAATTCGTATCATTTTTCAACTTTTGATTCATCCATTGAGAAGCTGGATTCTGATTTTGAAATATATAAGAGATTATTTTTAAGATTTTTTGATGAGGAATTTAAAATAAGTATAGACACACCAGAATATAAAAACGTTCTTTCAACTCTTAATTTTAACGATGAAACAGTTTGGTTTCTTTCAAATTTGATAGAATTTTCATCGTTTTTTAAGTTCTTTCTTCTAGAATTATATGTTGAAATGTTCGAGCTGTATAAAAAAAGCGGTCTTAGAAATAAAAACATTGAAAAATCAAAAAATTGGATAAAAATTCGTGATTACAGTTCTACAGTAAATGAGGTAGATCTGCTTTTTTTCCTTCAAAATACTTATTTTAAAACAAGAGAATCTTTGCACTGTAATTCTAAAGAAATCATTATTATATCTAACGACTTATCTCCTAACAAATCTGAGAATGACAACGGGGATACTTCTGAAAAGGTTAGACTCTTTTTAAAAATTTTATCTGACCCTACAAAAAGAAAAATATTGATAAATCTATCAAAAAAAGCTCAATATGTTGATGAAATTTCAAAAAACATGGGTTTTTCTAAAGCAACTATCTCTCATCATTTATCAATTTTAAATGATGAAAATTTAGTAATAAGAAAAAGAAAAGGGAAAAAAATTTATTTTTCTCTTCATGACAAGGTTTTAATGAAATTGATAAATGATTTTGAAAATATTTTTTCATGAGGTTTTATAAATGAAAACAATAACAGGTTATTTTGAAATATATGATTTAACAACCGCAGTTTATTTCGCTTACAATAATTATCAAATTTCAAAAATACTTAATAAATTTGGAATAAAACAAAATATTCCAAAAGAGTTGATTTCTTTCAAAGACTCTTTAAAGAAAGAAATAGATTGGTCATTAAAAATATTTAATACATGCCTTAATGAACTAGGGGTTATGGCTCCTATTTTGTTCCCCGTAAGACAAAAAATATCAGATGGAGAAATCGTTTCAATTGAAAATTCTTTAGAAATAACTGAAGTAGAATTAAAAATCATTCAAGAGAGATTCATAGATGTTGTTGCTCAAAGACGAATGGAGGTT
This sequence comes from uncultured Thermotogaceae bacterium, assembly GCA_964529955.1. Classification (GTDB taxonomy): domain Bacteria; phylum Thermotogota; class Thermotogae; order Petrotogales; family Kosmotogaceae; genus JASGMR01. The sequence goes on along the minus strand of CAZGZM010000240.1, from coordinate 1,465 downwards.
TCTCCAGCTGGGCTTAGAGATTTGATAAGGAATAATCCAGAAAAAGTTTCTCTGCTTATTTCGAAAATTAATGACATTAGTAAAGATACAGTATGGTTTATAAAAGAATTGATTTTTTACCCTGAAAGCGCATTTGATTTTCTGAAGAAAAATATTCAAAAAATCTTAGAAATTTATGAAAAATCAAATTTAAGAAAACTTAATAATAATAAGCTAAAGGTCTTCTTTTCAAATACTCCCAAAGAAAATATTTACACCGCTCTTGAAAATTTCTTTGATTACTATTCATTTATACCTGGAGAAGATTTTAGTATTGAAAAACCTTTTTTTGTATTACTTCAAAATTCTATTTCCCATATGAATTTAGGTTTAATGGAATATCCAACTTTCAATCTAGTAATAATGGGAATTGATGAAATAAATGAAGATTTTGCACATAGGTTTTCTCCTGAAAAGAGATTAGATAATATACTTAAAGTAATTTCAGATTCAACAAGATTTAATTTATTAAAATATTTGGATAAAAATCCATCCACGCAAAAAAAATTAGTCGATTATACCGGTTTGACAAAATCAACTATTTCCTATCATATAAGTATGATGAGAAAAACATCAATAATTGATATAGACGTCTTTAATAACGTAGTTAAAATTAGAAAGGAACCTTTAAAAAAAGTTCTCTTAGATTTGAAAAGGCTCTTTGCAATGGAGGATAAAAATGGAAAAAGCAATAGTTTTTGATATGGATGGAGTCATCATTGAATCTGAACCTCTTTACAGAATTGCAGCTAATAATGTTGTAAATCGATACGGTGGAATTTATACCGAAGAAATTGGCAAAAAAGAAATGGGTTTGGGAATAATAGACGCTTCAAAAGTTATAATTCAAGAGACTGGTATTAATTCCACTCCTGAATCATTTTCGCATGAGTATATAGAAGAATACTTAAAGGTTTCAGAAAAATTATTAACAAAGAATAAAGGAATCGACGAGTTAATTGATTATGTTAAAACAAGATATAGAATAGCTGTTGCTTCTTCAACTGACATAAGAGTAGTTGAAACACTTTTAAAAAAAATAAATCTTTATGATAAATTTGAATATTTAATAGGCGGAGATATGGTTTCAAAGGCAAAACCCGATCCAGAAATATATTTAAAAGCAAGTTCTAAAATAAATATTCTTCCAGAAAATTGTATTGCAATAGAAGATTCAGTAAATGGAGCTATAAGTGCTTTAAAAGCTCGAATGAAAGTTTTAATTGTCAAACATTCCCTTTCAGAAAATTTAGCCTTTCCTGATAATTGCATAATATTTGACAACTTGATTCAAATAAGGAATTATTTAATAAAACAAAATAGCTAATTAAAAGTTATATAATATCTCATAATTAACTAACTATGATATAATGTAATTACATTATACCAATTTTCTATTGGAGGAAAAAATGAAAAATTTAGAAAC